>NZ_JBVJMN010000063.1:0-52029 GCF_055584185.1 Streptomyces sp. NPDC104202
CCTCCCCCCTCTCCCCTCGGGAAAAGTGGCGAGCCCCTCCCGCAAAAAACAGCCCCCCCCCCCCCCCCCCCCCCCCCCCCCCCCCCGCTCGTATGTCAGGTCACTTGTCCGCGCACTCCGCGCAGGTGCCGAAGATCTCGACGGTGTGGGCCACGTTCACGAAGCCGTGCTCGCTGGCGATCGTCTCGGCCCACTGCTCCACCATGGGGCCCTCCACCTCCACGGCCTTGCCGCAGACGCGGCAGACGAGGTGGTGGTGGTGGTCGCCGGTCGAGCAGCGGCGGTAGACCGTCTCGCCCTCGCTGGTGCGCAGCGCGTCCACCTCGCCCGCGTCCGCCAGGGACTGGAGCGTGCGGTAGACGGTGGTGAGGCCGACCGAGTCGCCGCGGTGCTTGAGCATGTCGTGCAGCTCCTGCGCGCTGCGGAACTCGTCCACCTCGTTCAGTGCCGCCGAGACGGCGGCCCGCTGCTTGGTCGAGCGGCCGCGTACGGGGGGTCCTGCCGTCACCACGGGGGCCTCCTTGAATGCTTGTCTGCCCCGCCATTCTGCCAGCCCCCCGTGCCCCCGCGGTCAGACCGGGATCAGACCTTCACGTCGTCGGCCGGCCGCCGGGTGGCCGGAACCGGTGCGTCGCAGTGCGCGGCGCCCGCCTCGGCGGCACGGGCCCGCCGCTTCGCCAGCGGGGCGGCGAGCAGGGTCAGCAGGACGAAGACGCCGATCGCGTACAGGACGATCGTCGCGCCGGGCGGCACGTCCTGGTAGTACGAGGTGACCGTGCCGGCGACGGTGACCGTGATGCCGGTCGCCACCGCGAGGACGAAGGTCGCGCGGAAGGACTTCGACAGCTGCTGGGCGGCCGCGACGGGCACCACCATGAGGGCGCTGACCAGGAGCAGGCCGACGACCCGCATGGCGACCGTGACGGTGACGGCGGCGGTGACCGCGATCAGCAGGTTCAGGGCGCGCACCGGCAGGCCGGTGACGCGGGCGAACTCCTCGTCCTGGCTGACGGCGAAGAGCTGCTTGCGCAGGCCGACGGTGACGAGGACCACGAAGGCGGCGAGGAGGCTGATCGCGGTGACGTCCGAGGCCGAGACCGTGGACAGCGAGCCGAAGAGGTAGGAGCTGAGGTTGGCGTTGGAGCCGGTCGGCGAGAGGTTGATCAGCAGGACGCCGCCGGCCATGCCGCCGTAGAAGAGCAGGGCGAGCGCGAGGTCGCCGCGGGTCTTGCCGTACGCCCTGATCAGTTCCATGGCCACGGATCCGGCGACGGCGACGAGGGTCGCCATCCAGACCGGGCTGGAGTTCAGCAGGAAGCCGAGGCCGACGCCGGTCATGGCGACGTGCCCGATGCCGTCGCCCATCAGCGCCTGGCGGCGCTGGACGAGGTAGATGCCGACGGCGGGGGCGGTGACGCCGACGAGGACGGCCGCGAGGAGCGCCCGCTGCATGAAGGGGAGCTGGAGGATTTCCATGGTCAGGTCGGCTTCCTCAGGTCAGCAGACCCGTACGGAGCGGCTCGCCGGCCGCGTGCGGATGGACGTGGTCGTGGCCGGGCAGCGCGTGCTGGCCCAGGGCCTCGGGCGGCGGGCCGTCGTGGACGACGCAGCCGTCGCGCAGGACGACCGCCGTGTCGATCAGCGGCTCCAGCGGGCCGAGCTCGTGCAGGACGAGGAGGACGGAGGTGCCGCCCGCGACCTGCTCGCGCAGGGTGGCGGCGAGGATCTCCTGGCTGGCGAGGTCGACGCCGGCCATCGGCTCGTCCATGATCAGCAGTTCGGGCTCGGAGGCGAGCGCGCGGGCGATCAGGACGCGCTGGTGCTGGCCGCCGGAGAGGGCGGAGACGGAGTCGCCGGCGCGGTCGGCGAGGCCGACGAGGTCGATGGCGCGCGCGACGGCGGCCTTGTCGGCCCGGGTGGCCCAGCCGAACTTCCGGCGGGAGAGCCGGCCGGAGGCGACGACCTCGCGGATGGTGGCCGGGACGCCGCTGGCGGCGGTGGTGCGCTGGGGGACGTAGCCGACGCGGGCCCAGTCGCGGAACCGCCGGCGCTCGGTGCCGAACAGCTCGATCGTGCCGCCGGTCAGCGGCACCTGGCCGATGACCGCGCGGACGGCGGTGGACTTGCCGGAGCCGTTGGCGCCGAGCAGGGCGACGACCTCGCCGCGGCCGACGGTGAGGTCCACGCCCCGCAGGACGGGCCGGGCGCCGAGGGCCGCCGTGGCCCCGCGGACGGAAAGGACGGGATCCGGGGCTGCCATGGCTCGTGCCTCCTGCTGTGCTGTGGTCACTTGGCGCCGAGCGCCTTCTGCAGCGCGGCGAGGTTCGACCGCATGACCTCGAGGTAGTCGGCGCCCCTGGACCTGTCCGTGATGCCCTCGAGCGGGTCGAGCACGTCCGTCCTGAGGCCGGTGTCGCCGGCCAGGGTCTTCGCGGTCTTGTCGCTGGCGAGGGTCTCGAAGAAGACGGTGGAGACCTTGTCCTTCTTCGCGACGTCCTGGAGTTCCTTGATGCGGGCGGGGCTCGGCTCGGACTCGGGGTCGACGCCCGTGATGCCCTCCTGCTCCAGGTGGTAGCGCTCGGCGAGGTAGCCGAAGGCGGAGTGGGTGGTGATGAAGGTGCGGGTTGCGGTGTTCTTCAGGCCGGTCTCGAACGCGGTGTCCAGGTCGGCGAGCTTCTTCACCAGGGCGTCGGTGTTCTTCTGGTAGTCGGCGGCGTGGGCCGGGTCGGCCTTCTCCAGCGCGCTGCCGACGCCCTTGGCGACCTCGGCGTACTTCACCGGGTCGAGCCAGACGTGGGGGTCGGCGCCGGCCTCGGAGCCGTGGTCGTGGCCGTGCTCCTCCTCGGCGGCGTGGTCGTGGCCGACCTCGGCGCCGTGCTGCTCGAGCGTGGTGAGGGTGGCGGCGTCGACGGTGTGCGCGACGCCGGCCTGGGCGATCGCCTCGTCGACGGCGGGCTGGACGCCCTTGAGGTAGAGGACGACGTCGGCCTCGCCGAGCGCGCCGATCTGCTTCGGCTTGAGCTCCAGGTCGTGGGGTTCGACGCCGGGCTTGGTGAGGGTGTCGACGGCGACGTGGACGCCGCCTATCTGCTCGGCCAGGAACTGCATCGGGTAGAACGACGCCACCACGTCCAGCTTGCCGCCGCTTCCCTTGCCGGCCGCGTCGGAGGTGCCGGCGCAGGCGGAGAGGGTGACGAGGCCGAGCGCGACGGCTCCGGCGAGGGCGGTGCTGGGTATGAGGCGACGTACGTTCATGACACTCATTTTCAACAAAAGTGGAAACGGTTGTCAATTGCCTTCCGGGTGGCCCCCCTCACGGGACGCGCCCGGAGCCCTCGCGCACCCCGGCCACCGAACCGATTTGATACGGGGGGTGCGGGCGCCGGTAACCTGAGGCATTCGCACTTCGTCGTCGTAATGAAGAGAGCACCGTGGCCGCCGACAAGATCGACACCATCGTCAGCCTGAGCAAGCGCCGTGGCTTCGTCTACCCGTGCAGCGAGATCTACGGCGGTCAGCGTGCCGCCTGGGACTACGGGCCGCTGGGTGTCGAGCTGAAGGAGAACATCAAGCGCCAGTGGTGGCGTTACATGGTCACCTCGCGCGAGGACGTCGTCGGCCTCGACTCGTCGGTCATCCTTGCCCCCGAGGTCTGGGAGGCGTCCGGTCACGTCGCCACCTTCACCGACCCGCTGACCGAGTGCACCTCCTGCCACAAGCGCTTCCGCGCGGACCACCTGGAGGAGGCGTACGAGGCCAAGCACGGCCGTCTCCCCGAGAACGGCCTCGCCGACCTCAACTGCCCCAACTGCGGCAACAAGGGCACCTTCACCGAGCCCAAGCAGTTCTCGGGCATGCTCTCCACGCACCTCGGCCCGACCCAGGACTCCGGCTCCGTCGCCTACCTGCGCCCCGAGACCGCCCAGGGCATCTTCACCAACTTCGCCCAGGTGCAGCTGACCTCGCGCAAGAAGCCGCCGTTCGGCATCGCGCAGATGGGCAAGTCCTTCCGGAACGAGATCACTCCGGGCAACTTCATCTTCCGCACCCGTGAGTTCGAGCAGATGGAGATGGAGTTCTTCGTCAAGCCGGGTGAGGACGAGGAGTGGCAGGAGTACTGGATGCAGCAGCGCTGGAACTGGTACACCGGCCTGGGTCTCCGCGAGGAGAACATGCGCTGGTTCGAGCACCCGAAGGAGAAGCTCTCCCACTACTCGAAGCGCACCGCCGACATCGAGTACCGCTTCTCGTTCGGCGGCAGCGAGTGGGGCGAGCTGGAGGGCGTCGCCAACCGCACCGACTACGACCTGAAGGCGCACTCCAAGGCCTCCGGCACCGACCTGACGTTCTTCGACCAGGAGGCCGGCGAGCGCTGGACGCCGTACGTCATCGAGCCCGCGGCCGGCCTCGGCCGTACGCTCCTGGCGTTCCTGCTCGACGCGTACATCGAGGACGAGGCCCCCAACGCCAAGGGCGTCATGGAGAAGCGCACCGTGCTGCGCCTCGACCCGCGCCTGTCGCCGGTCAAGGTCGCCGTCCTGCCGCTCTCGCGCAACGCGCAGCTCTCCCCGAAGGCCAAGGGCCTCGCCGCCGACCTGCGCCAGAACTGGAACATCGAGTTCGACGACGCCGGCGCCATCGGCCGCCGCTACCGCCGCCAGGACGAGATCGGCACCCCCTTCTGCGTCACCGTCGACTTCGACACCCTCGACGACAACGCGGTGACCGTGCGCGAGCGCGACACCATGAAGCAGGAGCGCGTCTCCCTCGACCAGATCCAGGGCTACCTCGGCAGCCGCCTCCTCGGCTGCTAGTCACCACGCCGCCACGCGAAAGCCCCCGGTTCCGACGCGGAACCGGGGGCTTTCCCGTGCCGTCAGGCGGCCGCGGCCGCCGCGGCGGCGTCGGCCTCCGCCTGGCGCCGGGCGCCCTCGGCGGCGCGGCGCCTGCCGAACCAGGCCGTCCAGACGCCGAGGGCGCCCAGGGCGCCGTAGATCATGACCGGGCTCAGGGTCACCATGGTCTTCGTCGGCAGGACGTAGGCCAGCCCGATCCGGACCAGCGCCTCGGTCACGTACGCCACGCCCCAGACCAGCGTCATCGTGCGCATGGTGGAGCGGAAGCCCTCGAACTGCCACATGCCGTTCCACCACGCCGTGCTCTCCGGGGTCCCGTCGGTCGCGAACTTGCGGCCGAAGTAGAACATCAGCGGGCGCGGCGCCAGCAGGGTGGCGAGGCAGAGCAGGCCGAACAGGCCCGTCACGCACGAGTCCTTGACCAGCAGCGCGCGGGCGGTGTGCGCGCCGACGAGCGAGACCACGGCCGTGATCACCAGGAAGACCAGGGTGACCAGCGCGAACTCGTCCACCTTGCGGCGCCAGGCCACCATGATCGCGGTGTCGAGGACCGGCCAGGCGCTGCTGAGGAGCAGGGCGGAGAACTCGGACCAGCCGTGGTCCTCGGTCAGCGTGTTGTACGTGAGGATCGGCGCGACGACGTTGAGACCGATGGTGAGGACCCAGCCGAGCGCGGAGGCGGCGCCTGATCGGGCCGGTGGCCTGGCGGGTGCGGACATGGTTCCCCCTGGGAGCTCTTACGGTCGAGGTGCGGGGGAACGCTAGTCACGCACCGGACAGGGAAGGGGAAACTCCAAGCCAAATGATCTTCAAGTGGGCCGGTGAGGCCGAGGGGCGCCGTGGCCCTCGCCGCTCAGGCCCGCAGCGCCCGCTGCACCAGGGAGACCACCGAGGCGAACGCGTCCTCCGCGCCCGGCTCCGACCAGTCGGCGGCGTGCGCCGGGTTGTGGAAGCGGTCCGTGGCGTCGAAGACCGCGCGGGCCGTCGCCGTCGCGTCCCGCTCCGGCTCGGCGAACCGGCCCTCCCGGCGGCCGTCCGCCAGGATCCGGGCGATCTGCTCCACGAGGTGCTCCTCGTGCCGGTCCACCACCGCGCTGTTCTCGCCGATGAGGACCTGGAAGGTGGCCATCAGCTCCGGGTCGCCGCCCGCCTTCCTCCGCTTGAGGGAGAAGAGGGCCGTGAGCCAGCCGGAGAGCCGCTCGTCCGCCGGGCCCCCAGCCTCCACGTACGGTTCCAGCGCGACGATCGTCCGCTCCAGCCACCGTTCGGTGACCGCCTCGCGCAGCGCCGCCTTCGTGCGGAAGTGGCGGTAGACGCTGCCGTGGCTGACGCCGAGCACCCGGGCCACGTCCACCACGGTCGCCTTCGCGGGACCGTAGCGTCGCAGCACCTCCTCGGTGGCTTCGAGGATGCGCTCTGCGGTCAGGGTCTCGGTGGCGGCCATGGAAGGACAGTACCCGTCAGTGCTCGCTGTCCAGGTGGGCCATCTGCGCCGCCGGGTAGCGCTCGCCGGCCGCCGCGCCCGCCGGGACGGCCTCCTCGATCGCGGCCAGGTCGGCGACGTCGAGCGTGACCTCCAGGGCACCGAGCGCCTCCGCGAGCCGCTCGCGGCTCCGGGCGCCGACCAGCGGGACGACGTCCACGCCCTGCCGCTCGCGCTGGGCCAGGACCCAGGCGATCGCCGTCTGCGCGACCGACACGCCCTTCGCCTCGGCGAGCGACCGCAGCCGGTCCACCAGGTCCAGGTTCCGCTGGAGGTTCTCGCCCTGGAACCGCGGGCTCATGCCCCGGAAGTCGCCCGGCGCCAGTGCGCGGTCCCGGCCGAAGTGGCCGCTGATCAGGCCGCGCGACAGGACGCCGTACGCCGTGACGCCGATGCCCAGCTCGCGGGCGGCGGGGAGGATCTTCTCCTCGATGGAGCGGGAGATCAACGAGTACTCGATCTGCAGGTCGGCGATCGGGGCGACGGCCGCCGCCCTGCGCAGGGTGTCCGCGCCGACCTCGGAGAGGCCGATGTGCCGGACGTGGCCCGCCTCGACCAGTTCGGCGATGGCGCCCACGGTCTCCTCGATCGGCACGTCGGGGTCGACGCGGGCGATCCGGTAGATGTCGATGTGGTCGGTGCCCAGGCGCTGGAGCGAGTACGCCGCGAAGTTCTTCACTGCCGCCGGACGGCCGTCGTAGCCGGTGAAGCCGCCTTCGACCGTGCGCAGCGCGCCGAACTTCACGCTGGTCAGGGCCTGCTCGCGGGCGGCGGCCGGTGCGCCGCGCAGGGCTTCCGCGATCAGCAGCTCGTTGTGGCCCATGCCGTAGAAGTCGCCCGTGTCGAGCAGCGTCACGCCGGCGTCCAGGGCGGCGTGGATGGTCGCGACCGACTCGGCGCGGTCGCTCTCGCCGTACAGCGCGGACATGCCCATGCAGCCGAGGCCCAGGGCGGAGACGGCGGGGCCGGTGGTGCCGAGCGAGCGGGTGGGGACGGGGTTCCGTGTCGTGGTCATGGGACAACCATGACATGTGCGATGACAGATTTCAATATTTGTCATTCGAATGGGGGTGCCCCGGGGTGCGGCCCCCTGGCGCACCAGGGCGAACGAAAACCGGATGCCCGCGGCACGGGGCCCCGGGTAGCGTCACCGGCATGTCCTCTTCGTTCTTCCAGATCTACGAGTGAGCGCGCCGAGCAGGCAGGCGACCGACCACCGCACACCCCCCTGACGGGAGAACCCATGGCCAAGCGCAACAACCTCCTCGGCGTCGGCGGACAGCGCAGGAAGCTGTCCCGCACCGACCGGCAGGGCACCGCCCAGGGCGGCTCCGCCGGCCGCGGCGCGGCCGACGAGCGCAAGCAGGAGCTGCTGGACCGGATGCGCGCCCGCACGCAGGGCACCGGCGCGGACAGCGGATCCGCCGACGCGTGACACCACCCGCACCACGGAGGGGCCCGGGGCGATCACCGCCCCGGGCCCCTCGCGTGCGCGGCGGCCCCGGCGGCCGCGAGCCCGGCACCCGCGGCCGGACGCCCCCTACGCCGCAGGCCGCGGCAGACGGACCGAGAGCGCCGCCGTCACCGCGATCATGATCAGCTGGACCAGCAGGGTCGCGACCAGCGGGGTCGCCGAACCGGCGGGGGAGGACTCGGTGAGGCCGAGGTAGAGGGAGCCCAGCGTCACCACGCCGAGGACCAGCGAGGACTGCTGCGTGGTCACCATGACGCCGCTGCCGACGCCCGCCCGCTCGGCCGGCACCTCGGAGAGGATCACCCGGAAGATCACCGGGAGCTGGAGGCCCTGCCCGAGCCCGGCGACCGCCATCCCCGGCAGCAGGAGCCCCACCGAGAGATCCGGCCAGGCGTCCCGGACCGTCAGCGCCAGCAGGCCGATCCCGAGGCCCTGGACGAGCGCGCCCGCCGTGACCACCCGCGTGCCCCAGCGCCCCACCAGCCGGGGACCCGCGAGGGAGGCCGCGAAGAACGCCAGCGCCATCGGCACCAGGGCGAGGCCCGAGGCCACCGCGCCCAGCCCCAGACCCTGCTGGAGCGCGACCGCGATCACGAACATGAAGCCGCCGAAGCCCATGCAGAGCGGCAGCAGCAGGACCAGGCCGCGGCGCAGCGAGACCAGGGCCAGCAGCCCCGGCGGGACCAGCGGGACCTCGCCCCGCCGGTCCGCCCGCCGCTCCGCCCGCCAGAACGCCGCCGCCACGAACGGGAACACGCCCAGCGAGACCCACGTCCAGGCCGGCCACCCCGCGGCCCGCCCCTCGGTCAGCGGTGCGAGCAGCGTGACCAGCGCCAGGGCGAGCAGCAGCGTCCCCGGCACGTCCACCGGCGCCGGGCGGTCCGAGCGGGTCTCCGGGACGCTCCGCGCGGCGAGCAGCAGGCCCGCGGCGGCGATGGGGACGTTCACCAGGAACACCGCCCGCCAGCCGGTGCCCGCCACGTCCGCGGCGACGAGCACCCCGCCCAGGATCTGGCCGCCCGCCATCGAGAGGCCGGCGGTCGCGCCGTACAGGCTGAGCGCCCTGGCCCGGCGCGGCCCCTCCGTCGAGGCGTGGATCGTCGCGAGCACCTGCGGCAGCATCAGCGCCGCCGCGGCGCCCTGCGCCACCCGCGCCGCCACGAGCGTCCAGGCGTCCGGCGCGACCCCGCACGCGAGCGAGGTCAGGCCGAAGGCGGCCATGCCCGCCAGGAAGAGCCGCCGCCGGCCGAAGAGGTCGCCGAGCCGGCCGCCGAGGACGAGCAGGACGGCGTACGGCAGGGCGTAGCCGGCGACGACCAGCTCCAGCAGCACCGGTCCGGCGGCGAGGTCGTGGTCGATGGCGGGCAGGGCGACGTTGACGATGAAGAAGTCGATCAGCGGCAGCGAGGCGCCGAGGAGGACCGTGAAGAGCCCCGCCGTGCCGAGCGCCGGCGGGCCGCCGCCCGGTGGGGCCTCCGTGCGGGCGGCGTGGGCCGGCGGGGCCACGGGGGCCGACCGGGTCGTCGGGGCGGTCGTACGGGCGGGGGCCGCGCCGCCGCGGCGGGAGGCGGGAGCGGGGGTGCGGCCGGGAGTCGGTGTCGTCGTCACGCGTCAGACGATCCGCCCCCGCTCAGCCTGGTACCAGAGTCTTCTTATCCTGGTACGACGAATACCTGGCAACGGGCTGACGGGCCCGGCACCCTGGGAGCGTGACGACAGCGATGACGGCGGCACCCGACACCCGGCGGCACGAGCTCGCCGCCTTCCTGCGCAGCCGGCGCGAGCGCATCGCCCCCGAGCAGGTCGGCCTGCCCCGGGGCCGCCGCCGGCGCACCCCCGGGCTGCGCCGCGAGGAGGTCGCCCATCTCTCCGCCGTCGGGGTCACCTGGTACACCTGGCTCGAACAGGCCCGGGACATCCAGGTCTCCCCGCAGGTGCTCGACGCCCTCGCGGACGCCCTCCTCCTCGATCCGACCGAGCGCAGCCACCTCTTCGCCCTGGCCGGCCAGAGCGATCCGCACCCCGGCGCCGCCTGCCCGGCCGTCACGCCCGCGCTGAGGGCGCTCCTGGAGCAGCTGGAGCCCGTCCCCGCCGCCGTCCAGAACAGCCGGTTCGACTTCCTGGCCTACAACCGCACCTTCGGGCAGCTCTTCTGCGACCTGGACGCCCGGCCGCGCGAGGACCGCAACTCGCTCTGGCTGGCCTTCACCGACGAGGACTTCCGGGCCGCGGCCACCGATCTGCCCGACCTCCTGCCCGTCCTCGCCGGGAAGTTCCGGGCCTCGATGGCCGAGCACCTGGCCGAGCCCGCCTGGAAGGCGCTGGTCCAGCGCCTGGAGGGGGCCTCGCCGGCGTTCCGGGAGATCTGGGCCCGGCACGACGTGGTCGCCCCGGGCGGCCGCACCAAGGTCATCCACAACGCCCACGTCGGCCTGCTCCGGTTCGAGCACACCAACCTGTGGCTGGGGCCGAGCACGGGCCCCCACCTCGTCACCTACGTCCCCGTCGACGCCGAGACCCGGGCCGGGGTCGAGCGTCTCCTCGACGTGGTGGCCCACGGGCGCGCGGCCCCCGCGGCTGTGAGCTCCGCCATGGCGGACGGCACGGCCGCCTGAGGCTCCCGGCGGTGCGCGACAATGGAGCGCATGACCGCGTTCACCCCTCTCGCCATCGGGCCGCACATCGTGCAGCCGCCGGTGGTGCTCGCCCCCATGGCCGGCATCACCAACGCCCCCTTCCGTACCCTCTGCCGCGAGTTCAGCGGCGGCAAGGGGCTGTTCGTGAGCGAGATGATCACGACGCGCGCCCTGGTCGAGCGCAACGAGAAGACGATGCAGCTCATCCGCTTCGACGAGACCGAGAAGCCGCGCTCGATCCAGCTCTACGGGGTGGACCCCGTGACGGTCGGCAAGGCCGTGCGGATGATCGTCGACGAGGACCTCGCCGACCACATCGACCTGAACTTCGGCTGCCCCGTGCCCAAGGTGACGCGCAAGGGCGGCGGCTCGGCCCTCCCGTACAAGCGCCCGCTGCTGCGGGCGATCCTGCACGAGGCCGTGACCAACGCCGGCGACCTGCCGGTCACGATGAAGATGCGCAAGGGCATCGACGACGACCACATCACCTTCCTCGACGCGGGACGGATCGCGGTCGAGGAGGGCGTCACGGCGATCGCCCTGCACGGGCGCACGGCGGCCCAGCACTACGGCGGCACGGCGGACTGGGACGCGATCGCGCGCCTCAAGGAGCACGTGCCGGAGATCCCGGTCCTCGGCAACGGCGACATCTGGTCGGCCGACGACGCCCTGCGGATGATGCGGGAGACGGGCTGCGACGGCGTGGTCGTCGGGCGCGGCTGCCTGGGCCGTCCCTGGCTCTTCGCCGACCTGGTGGCGGGCTTCGAGGGCACCGGCGCCTACGCGCAGCCGGGCCTGCGGGAGGTCGCGGACGCGATGGTGAAGCACGCGCGGCTGCTCGGCGAGTGGCTGGGTGACGAGGCACGCGGTGTCATCGACTTCCGCAAGCACGTGGCCTGGTACCTCAAGGGCTTCGCGGTCGGTTCGGAGATGCGCAAGAAGCTGGCGATCACCTCGTCCCTGGACGAACTGCGCGCTCAGTTGAGCGAGCTCGACCTGGACCAGCCGTGGCCGGTGGGTGCCGACGGCCCTCGGGGCCGTACGTCCGGAAACAACCGGGTTGTCCTGCCGGACGGCTGGCTGAAGGACCCGTACGACTGTGCGGGAGTGAGCGAGGACGCCGAGCTGGACACGTCCGGCGGCTGAGATCCGGCCTATCCTGGGGAGTGATCCTCGCCACCCCTGAGGGGGGTGCCGCTCACATGAGCAGGTTACGAGCGGCTGCACCGCCTGAAGGGGTGGCACTGGGTGCCACCCCTTTTGCGTTCAAGACTTGAACACACTTGCTCGAATGGATGCTCAAACGAGCGCCTTCCCGCCGATTCGAGCCAGGGAGCCTTCGGGCCGTGAAAGCGGAAGCTTCCGGTCGGTAACTTTCGAAGTGCTGGCGGACGGGTGGTTAAGACCGAGTGTCCGGTAGGCGTACCTCCCCAGAAGCCTTCGATCTGGGTATGTTCCTCGCCGTCAGGGCAGCCAACCGAGTCATCGAGGAGTCGGGACCCGTGTCGGAAAACAATGATCAGAAGTTCGTGTACGACTTCACCGAGGGCAACAGGGACCTGAAGGACCTGCTCGGTGGCAAGGGCGCGAACCTCGCCGAGATGACCAACCTCGGTCTTCCGGTCCCTCCCGGCTTCACGATCACCACCGAGGCGTGCAAGGTCTACCTCGAGAGCGGCTCGGAGCCGGTCGAGCTCCGCGACGAGGTCAGCGCGCACCTCGACGCCCTCGAGCGGCAGATGGGCAAGAAGCTCGGCCAGGCCGACGACCCGCTGCTCGTCTCCGTCCGCTCCGGAGCCAAGTTCTCCATGCCGGGCATGATGGACACGGTCCTGAACATCGGCCTCTCCGACGAGTCCGTGGCCGGCCTGGCCCGCCAGGCCGACAACGAGCGCTTCGCGTGGGACTCCTACCGCCGCCTCATCCAGATGTTCGGCAAGACCGTCCTCGACGTCGACGGCGAGCTCTTCGAGGAGGCCCTCGACGAGGCCAAGGCCGCGAAGAAGGTCGCCAGCGACACCGACCTGGACGCCGCCGACCTCAAGAAGGTCGTCAAGCACTTCAAGAAGATCGTGAAGGCCCAGACCGGCCGCGACTTCCCCCAGGACGCCCGCGAGCAGATGGACCTCGCCATCGAGGCCGTCTTCAACTCCTGGAACACCGACCGCGCCAAGCTGTACCGCCGCCAGGAGCGCATCCCCGGCGACCTCGGCACCGCCGTCAACGTCTGCTCGATGGTCTTCGGCAACCTCGGCCCCGACTCGGGCACCGGCGTCGCCTTCACCCGCGACCCCGCCTCCGGCCACGCCGGCGTCTACGGCGACTACCTGCAGAACGCGCAGGGCGAGGACGTCGTCGCCGGCATCCGCAACACCGTGCCGCTGGCCGACCTGGAGTCGATCGACAAGACGTCGTACGACCAGCTCATGCACATCATGGAGACGCTGGAGACCCACTACAAGGATCTCTGCGACATCGAGTTCACCATCGAGCGCGGCCAGCTCTGGATGCTCCAGACCCGCGTCGGCAAGCGCACCGCCGGTGCCGCCTTCCGCATCGCCACGCAGCTCGTGGACCAGGGCCTCATCGACGAGGCCGAGGCGCTCCAGCGCGTCAACGGCGCCCAGCTCGCCCAGCTGATGTTCCCCAAGTTCGACGAGGACGCCAAGGTCGAGCAGATCGGCCGCGGCATCGCCGCCTCCCCGGGCGCCGCCGTCGGCAAGGCCGTCTTCGACTCCTACACCGCGGTCAAGTGGTCCCGCTCGGGCGAGAAGGTCATCCTGATCCGCCGCGAGACCAACCCGGACGACCTGGACGGCATGATCGCCGCCGAGGGCATCCTCACCTCACGCGGCGGCAAGACCTCGCACGCCGCCGTCGTCGCCCGCGGCATGGGCAAGACCTGTGTCTGCGGTGCCGAGGAGCTGGAGGTCGACACCAAGCGCCGCCGGATGACCACCTCCGACGGCCAGGTCGTCGAGGAGGGCGACGTCGTCTCCATCGACGGCTCCACCGGCAAGGTGTACCTCGGCGAGGTCCCCGTCGTGCCGTCCCCGGTCGTCGAGTACTTCGAGGGCCGCATGCACGCCGGCGCCGACGACGCCGACGAACTCGTCGCCGCCGTGCACCGGATCATGGCCTACGCGGACCGCGTCCGCCGGCTCCGCGTCCGCGCCAACGCCGACAACGCCGAGGACGCCTCGCGCGCCCGCCGCTTCGGCGCCCAGGGCATCGGCCTGTGCCGCACCGAGCACATGTTCCTCGGCGAGCGCCGCCAGTACGTCGAGCGCCTCATCCTCGCCGACACGGACGAGGAGCGCGACGCGTCGCTGAAGGCCCTCCTGCCGCTGCAGAAGCAGGACTTCATCGAGCTCTTCGAGGCCATGGACGGGCTCCCCGTCACGGTCCGGCTGCTCGACCCGCCGCTGCACGAGTTCCTCCCCGACATCACCGAGCTGTCGGTGCGCGTCGCCCTCGCCGAGTCCCGCAAGGAGCCGCACGAGAACGACCTGCGCCTGCTCCAGGCCGTGCACCGGCTGCACGAGCAGAACCCGATGCTGGGTCTGCGCGGCGTCCGCCTCGGACTGGTCATCCCCGGCCTGTTCACCATGCAGGTCCGGGCGATCGCCGAGGCCGCAGCCCAGCGCGTCGAGGCCAAGGGCGACCCGCGTGCGGAGATCATGATCCCGCTCGTCGGCACCGTCCAGGAGCTGGAGATCGTCCGCGAGGAGGCCGAGCAGGTCATCGCCGAGGTCCAGGCGCAGACCGGCGTCGAGCTGAAGCTGGCGCTCGGCACCATGATCGAGCTGCCGCGGGCCGCCGTGACCGCCGGCCAGATCGCCGAGGCCGCGGAGTTCTTCTCCTTCGGCACCAACGACCTGACCCAGACGGTCTGGGGCTTCTCCCGCGACGACGTGGAGGCCAGCTTCTTCACCGCGTACCTGGAGAAGGGCATCTTCGGCGTCAGCCCCTTCGAGACCATCGACAAGGACGGCGTGGGCGCCCTGGTCCGCAGCGCCGTCGAGGCCGGCCGCGCCACCCGCCCCGACATCAAGCTCGGTGTCTGCGGCGAGCACGGCGGCGACCCGGAGTCGGTGCACTTCTTCCACGAGGTGGGCCTCGACTACGTCTCCTGCTCGCCCTTCCGGATCCCGGTGGCGCGCCTGGAGGCCGGCCGCGCGGCGGCCGAGGCGAAGGGCAGCGACAGCCGCTGAGCCGTGCTGAACGACGGTTCAGCAGCGGCCATCGAGTCCTGCTGAACCGGCGGTCAGGAGCGACGGTCGGGTCCTCCTGACCCCCGGTTCAGCAGCGGAACCTCAGGACCACCGGGGCCGGCGCCGGTCACTTTTCGACCCTCACCGGCGGGCGGCGGCCCCGGAATCACAGCGACGGGACGGACACCTTTGTGCAGAGGTGTCCGTCCCGTCGGCTTTCGTCCCGCTCATTTCGCGAGGCCGTCGATCGGATGTGAGTTCCTGTTCAATTGCGGCCGATTGAATTATTCGCTATTGAACTTTTCTGTTCCGCGCCGCAAAGAACGGGACGGGCGCGACCCCCGGATCCCCACCCGGAGGCCGCGCCCTTTACCGATGCCGGGCAGGTGAGCCGCAACCTCGCCGACCGCCGCCAGACGCGCAAAGCCCCCCACGGTCTTCGACACGTCACCTCGGTCCTGAAGGTTTCCTGCCCGACCCGCACAGCTTTTCGTTTCCGCCCCGATTGCCGCGATGCCTTTCAACTGTGGCTGAAACACCCTGGTAACGTGCAGTGATGCTGTGCATACTCGTTGTCGGGGGTGGTTGCGAGTGCACAGGTGGGGACGTCATGCTGCGGATTCATTTCACCGGAAACGACTTGGCGGGGGTGCGGACCGCCGCCCGGCCGGATGTTCTGTGGGAAACGATTCTCAGCTTTCACCGTTTAAGGGACCGGCGCGGACCCGTGGTCTACGGGGAATGGCGGTCGGATACCCGCACCAGACTCGGCGGTGAGACCCGGCTGCTCGCCGCGCTGGTGCCCAGCCGCGGCTATTTCCCCGACTTCCTGACGCCCGCGGAGGGCGTCAGCGGCCTCGACGAGGGGCTCCAGGCGATCCGCGCGACCGACGGCGGACGGCTCCGCGGAGAGCTCTCGCTGCTCGCCGCCGACCGCTCCGGCGGCCGGACCGTGCCCCACTCGCTGCGGGCCCTCGCCGACGGCGGAGCGGAGCCCTTCGACCGGCTCGTGGGGGCCCTGCGCGGCTACCACCGGGCCGCCATCGAGCCGTACTGGCCGCACATCCGGGCCCAGGTGGAGGCCGACCGGGCCCGGCGCGGCCGGGCCCTGCTCGACGGCGGGGCCGACGAACTCCTGGCCTCGCTGCCGCCGATGCTGCGCTGGCGGGCGCCCGTCCTGGAGGCCGACTACCCGGTCGACCGGGACGTCCACCTCGACGGGCGGGGGCTGCTGCTCCAGCCCTCCTACTTCTGCCGCGGGACCCCGGTCGTGCTGCGCGACCCCGCGCTGCCGCCGGTCCTGGTCTACCCGGTCACCCACGGCGAGGCGCCGACCGTCCGCTCGCCGGGCGGCTCCTCGCTGGCCAAGCTGGTCGGCCAGACCCGCTCCGCCGTCCTGCACGCCATCGGTGACGGCGGGACCACGAGCGAGCTCGCGCGCCGGGCCGGCGTGTCCCTCGCCTCGGCGAGCCAGCACGCGGGCGTCCTGCGGGAGGCCGGGCTCATCGCGACCCTCCGCAACGGCAACGCGGTCCTGCACACCCTGACGCCGTTGGGCGCCGCCCTGCTCGGCGGCGCCCAACGGCCGGTGGACCTGCGCTGCTACACGGGCGACTACGCCCGGAACGGGCCGGTCACCTCGTAGGTGATGCCGCCGGAGGAACTGCCGCTGGTGCCGCGCTGGCTGGAGAAGTACAGCCGTGTGCCGTCGGGGGAGAAGGCCGGCCCGGTGATCTCGGAGGAGGACTGGCCCGTGATCCGCAGGAACGGCGCGACGACGTCGTCCGGGGTGATCACGCAGATCTCCATGCTGCCGCCGTCCTCCGCGACGAACAGGTCGCCGGAGGAGGTGCCCGTGATGTTGTCCACCCCGGTCAGCGGGGCGCCGCCGCCGGTGACCAGCGAGTCGTCGTAGGCCAGCTCGTACGTCCCGGCCGCCAGGTTCACCTGCCAGACGCGGTTGTCGCCCTTGGTGGTGAACCAGACGGTGTCGTTCGCGTAGTAGCAGCCCTCGCCGCCGTTGAACCGCTTGGCGCCGGAGACCTGGTTGCGGGTGACGGTCGGGGAGCCGTCCGGGTCGGGCACGTTCTGCCAGGTGAAGGTGCCGGAGGTGGCGGTGGACGCCTTGAAGACCTGGAGGGTGCCGGAGGAGAGGTTGCCCCAGGTGGTGGGGAGGAAGCGGTAGAAGCAGCCGTCCGTCTCGTCCTCGGTCAGGTAGACCGCCTTGCGCACCGGGTCGGCCGCCGCCGCCTCGTGCTTGAAGCGGCCCATCGCGTCCCGGCGGGTCGCGGTGCCGCCCCACGGATTCGTCTCGTAGACGTAGCCCAGGGACACCTCCTCGCAGGACAGCCAGGTGTTCCACGGCGTCTTGCCGCCCGCGCAGTTCTGCCGGGTGCCGGAGAGGATGCGGTAGGCGCCGGTGACCGTGCCCGCCGCGTCGAAGCGCACCGCGCTCGCGCCGCCGCTCGGGTTGATCTCCGAGTTCGACACGTAGATCCAGCCGGTGCCGTCGACGAAGCAGGCCCCGCCGTCGGGCGCGCTGTGCCAGGCGTACGAGGTGCCGGTCACCGTCTGGCCCGACCGGGCGATCACCCGGCTGGTGAACCCGGCCGGAAGCTGGATGCCGTTCGCGTCCGCCGCGCCGAGCGCCCCGTAGGGGCCGGCTCCGGGCTGGGCCGGGGCGGCGAAGGCCGCTCCGTGCCACAGGCTGCCGCCGAAGGCGGCGACCGACGTGCCGATGACCGCTCCACGCAGGAAACTGCGTCGCTCCACGTCTCACTCCTGAGAAGGGTGGTGAACCGCCCCGCCATGCCGGTCGGCGACGGGGTCGCGCGCTTCCGGAACCTAGGAGTCTGGCGTTGACAGGGCATCAACAAGCGGTGAAGCGGAGGCGGCGGGAGCCGGGACCTTCGGCACTGGGGGAGCGCAGCCGCCCGGGGCACACTGGACGGCATGAACGCCACCCGGGACACCGCCGGCCGCGACGGGCTCCGCGGCCGTGAGGACATCGGAGGCCGCGAGGACCTCGACGTGCTGCTGCGCCGCTTCTACGGCGCCGCCTTCGCCGACCCGCTCATCGGGCCCTTCTTCACCGAGATCGCCGGCACCGACCTGGAGGTCCACCTGCCGCGCATCGCCGACTTCTGGGAGCGCGCCCTCTTCCGCACCGCCGCCTACGGGCGGGACGCGTTCGCCCCGCACGCCGCGCTCCACACCGCCCGGCCGCTGACCGCCGCGCACTTCGGCCGCTGGGTCCAGCTCTGGCACGCGAGCGTCGACGGGCTGCACCGGGGGCCGCGGGCCGAGCGGGCCAAGGCGCAGGGGGAGCGGATCGCCCTGGCGATGCTGCGGCGGCTGGCCGGGCCCGCGGCGCCGACCGGCGGCGGGGGCGGCGGGTTCGTACCGCTGGCCGCCCTGGAGCTGCGCTCCGTCGCCTGAGCGAAAAGAATTTCCCCGGAGAGCGATGAGTTCCGGGGGCGGGTCCGTCCTACCTCTCGACAGCACCGCACGATGGAGGAGAGAGCACCATGGCCCCGCAGATGATCTTCGTGAACCTGCCCGTCAAGGACGTCGACGCCAGCAAGGCCTTCTTCGAGAAGCTCGGCTACTCGTCCAACCCGCAGTTCAGCGACGACACCACCGCGTGTGTGGTCTTCAGCGACACGATCTTCGCGATGCTGTTGGAGGAGCCGAAGTTCGCTTCCTTCATGGCGCCGGGCAAGGAGATCGCCGACGCCATCCGGACCACCGAGGTGCTGGTGACGCTGAGCGCCGAGAGCCGCGCCGAGGTCGACCGGCTGGCCGACGCCGCCCTCGCCGCCGGCGGCGGCCCGGCGAAGGAGCCGATGGACCTCGGTCACATGTACGGCCGGTCCTTCACCGACCTGGACGGCCACCACTGGGAGGTCTTCTGGATGGACCCGGCGGCGGTCGCCCAGGGCTGAACCGGCGGGGGATCAGGCCGACACGCCGCCGTCGATCACCAGGTCGGTGCCGACGGCGGAGGCCGCGTCGTCCGAGGCGAGGTACAGGACGGCCGCCGCCACCTCGGCGGCGGAGGAGATGCGGCCGAGCGGCGACTGCTCCTTCATGCGGACCTCCCGCTCGGCCTCGGACTCGCCGGGCAGCAGCGACATCGAGGACTCCGAGGCTCCGGGGCTGACCGCGTTGATCCGGACCCCGTCGGCGATGTGGTCCAGGGCCGCGGCCCTGGTGAGCGCCGAGACGGCCGCCTTGGAGACCTGGTAGCCGAAGACGCCGGGGACCCGGACGTGCGGGCCCAGGTTGGACGCGATGTTCACGATGGCACCGCCGCCGTGCGCGCGCATGTGCCCCACCTCGGCCTGGAGGGCGTGCAGCGTCCCCGTCACGTTGGTGTCCAGCAGCGTCCGCCAGTCCTCCAGCGGGAAGTCGGCGGCGCTGTGTCCGCCGCGGAAGACCCCGGCGTTGTTCACGGCGACGTCGAGGCCGCCGTAGAGGGCGACCGTGCTGCGCACCAGCTCCCGGGTCGACTCGGCGCTCGCCACGTCGGCGGTGACGGCGGCCGCGGTCCCTCCGGCGGCCTCGATCAGCGCCACGGTCGCGGCGAGGGGTGCGGCGGTGCGGCCGGCGACGACGACCCGGGCCCCCTCGGCGGCGAAGGCGAGCGCGATGGCCCGGCCGAGGCCGGAGCCGGCGCCGGTGACGAGGACGGTGCGGCCGGTGAAGCGAGCGGACATGAGGGGCTCTCCCTGGAGTGGTGTGGTGAACTTGACCGTACGTTCCATAATGAGGTCCGAGAAAAGGCGCCCCGGTGGGCGCCCGTCCCTCAGTCCAGCAGGCGCAGTGCCTGTTCCGCCGCGTCCCCGACCCGTCCCGGGTCGCTCGACGCCTTGCCGACCACCCGGATGCCCTGCATCAGGACGAGCAGCATCCGTGCCAGGGCCCGCGGATCGCGGTCGGCCGGCAGCTCGCCCCCGGCGCGCGCCCGGGTGAGGGCCGCGTACAGCAGGGTCTCGATCTGCTCCCAGCTGAGCTCCACCCGGCGGGCGACCGCCGGGTCGTGCGGGCCCAGCTCCGCCGCCGAGTTGGTGACGAAGCAGCCGTTCAGCCGCTCTCCCTCGGTCGCCGCCTCGGCGGCGAAGCGGCGGACCAGGGACCGGACGGCCGGCAGGGCCGGGCCCGGCGCGGACAGCTCCTCGACGATCAGCGGGTCCCGCGTCTCCAGGTAGCGGTCCATCGCCCTCAGGTACAGCTCGTGCTTGCTCCCGAAGGTCGCGTAGACGCTCGCGCGGCCGATGCCGAGGTGCTCCACGAGCTCCGACATCGTCGTCGCCTCGTAGCCGCGCGCCCAGAACAGTTCGAGGGCTGCCTGGAGCGCGGCGTCCGGATCGAATTCCTTGGTCCTGGCCATGGCAGGACCGTACGATTATCTGGAACGATCGGTCAAGTCAGTGGCTGCGGACCGGATAGACCGCCACCGCCACCTCGTCGTCGTCCAGACAGCGGCCCGTCTCCAGGTCGAACCGCTGCTTCAGGAGCGGCGAGGCCACGAACGGCCGCCCCTCCGCCGAGCCCACGAGCCCCCGGGCGAGCACCTGCGCCCCGGTGAACGGGTCGCGGTTGTCGATCGCGTACACCCGACCCGACCGGTCGCGGAAGACCGCCGCCTGCCGGCCGTCCGGCAGGAGGGCCGCCATGCCCCGGCCCGGGGTCAGCCGGGCCTCCTCGCAGACCGTCATCCACGCGTCGGCGGCGGGGGAGAGTTCGAGCATGGCCGTGGTGCGTTCGGTGAGAGTCGTCATCGGGAGGAAGCCCCTTCCAGCGTGCTGATCGTCGGTCCGAGGGTCAGGACCGTGAGGTCCGGCTTGATCTGGTCGCGCTCCGGCACGAACCGGACCGACGGGTCCGGCGCGTCCGGGGCGTTCACGAAGGAGACGAACCGCCGCAGCCGGTCCGGGTCGTCCAGGGTCTGCGCCCACTCGTCCTGGTAGCCCTCGACGTGGGCCGCCATCAGCGCCTCCAGCTCCGCGCAGAGCCCGAGCGAGTCGTGCACCACCACGTCCTTGAGGTGGTCGAGACCGCCCTCCAGCCGCTCCAGCCAGGTCGACGTCCGCTCCAGGCGGTCCGCCGTCCGGATGTAGAACATCAGGAACCGGTCGATGAGACGGATCAGTTCGGCGTCCGAGAGGTCCTGGGCGAGCAGGTCCGCGTGGCGCGGGGTCGCGCCGCCGTTCCCGCCGACGTACAGGTTCCAGCCGTTCGCCGTCGCGATGATCCCGAAGTCCTTCGACTGGGCCTCCGCGCACTCGCGGGCGCAACCGGAGACCGCCGACTTCAGCTTGTGCGGGGCGCGCAGGCCCCGGTAGCGCAGCTCCAGCTGGATCGCCATCCGCACCGAGTCCTGGACGCCGTAGCGGCACCAGGTCTGCCCGACGCAGGACTTCACCGTGCGCAGCGACTTGCCGTACGCGTGCCCGGACTCGAAGCCCGCGTCCACCAGCCGGGTCCAGATCGAGGGCAGCTGGTCCACCCGCGCGCCGAACAGGTCGATCCGCTGGCCGCCGGTGATCTTCGTGTAGAGCCCGAAGTCCCGCGCCACCTCGCCGATCACGATCAGCTTGTCCGGGGTGATCTCGCCGCCCGGGATGCGCGGCACCACCGAATAGGAGCCGTTGCGCTGCATGTTGGCGAGGAAGTGGTCGTTGGTGTCCTGGAGCGACGCCTGCTCGCCGTCGAGGATGTAGCCGTTGTTCAGGGAGGCCAGGATCGAGCCGACGGTCGGCTTGCAGACCTCGCAGCCCTCCCCGCCCTTCGCCGCGTCCCTGCCGTGCGAGTCGAGCAGCGCCGCGAAGGAGGTCACCCGCAGGGTGCGGGCGATCTCGTACAGCTCGCTCCGGGTGTACGAGAAGCAGCCGCAGAGCCCCTTGTCCTTGGCCGCCGGGAGCAGCTTCTCGATCACCTTGACGCAACTGCCGCAGCCCGTACCCGCCTTGGTGCACTTCTTCACCTCGGGCAGCGAGGAGCACTGGCCGATCGCGTGCTTCGTGACGTTGTGGCAGGAGCAGATCACCGCGTCGTCCGGCAGCGCCGACGGGCCCAGCGCCACCGGCGCCCCCGCACCCGCCGGGAGCACCAGCTGCTCCGGCGAGACGGGCGGCACGGTGCCGGTCAGCGGGCGCAGCAGTCCGTACTGCTCGGCGTCACCGACCAGGACACCGCCGAGCAGCACCCCGTCGCCGGAGATCACCAGCTTCTTGTACACGCCCGAGCGGGAGTCCGAGTAGACGACGTCGAGGCAGCCCTCGGCCGTGCCGTGCGCGTCGCCGAAGGAGGCCACGTCCACGCCGAGCAGCTTCAGCTTGGTCGACATGTCGGCGCCGGTGAACCCGTCGCCGGCCTCCTCGGCCAGGACCGAGGCCGCCGTCTGCGCCATCTCGTACCCCGGCGCCACCAGGCCGTAGACCCGCCCGTCGGAGGCGAGCGCGCACTCGCCGATCGCGAAGACCGCCGGGTCGGAGGTGCGGCACTGCTCGTCGACCGCGATGCCGCCGCGCTCGCCGACCGTGAGGCCGCAGTCGCGGGCCAGCTGGTCGCGCGGGCGGACGCCCGCCGAGAACACCACCATGTCCGTGGCGAGTTCGGAACCGTCCGAGAGCCGCATCCCCGTCACGGCGCCGTCGGCGGTCACGACCTCCTGCGTGCCCGTCCCGGTGTGGACGCTCAGCCCCATCCGCTCGATCGTCCGCAGCAGGGCCGCGCCGCCGCCCTCGTCGACCTGCACCGGCATCAGCCGCGGCGCGAACTCCACCACGTGCGTGTCGAGTCCGAGCCCCTTGAGCGCGCCCGCCGCCTCCAGGCCGAGCAGACCGCCGCCGACGACCGCGCCGGTCGTCGCCGTCTTCGCGTACTCCTCGATCGCGAGCAGGTCCTCGATCGTGCGGTAGACGAAGCAGCCGCGCGCGTCCTTGCCCGGCACCGGCGGGACGAAGGGGTAGGAGCCGGTGGCCAGGACGAGCGCGTCGTAGGCGAAGACCCGCCCGGAGCGGGCGGTGACCGTGCGGGCCTCCCGGTCCACCGACTCGCCCGGGTCCCCGACGTACAGCTCGATGCCGTGCTTCTCCATGAACCCGGCCTCGACCATCGACAGGTCGTCGGGCGTCCGGCCCGAGAAGTACGAGGTCAGCTGCACACGGTCGTAGGCCGGGCGGGGCTCCTCGCAGAGGACCACGATCCGGGCCCGCTCGGTGACGCCACGGTCGGCGAGGGCCTCCAGGAACCGCTGGCCGACCATTCCGTGGCCGACCAGGACGATCGTCGGGGTGTGCGCGGTCATGTCAGCGCTCATGTCAGGAGCCTCCGTCGTGGGTGAGCAGGTGGAGCAGGGGGGCGTCGGGAAGGGCTTCGTCGCCCTCCCACGCCTGGGCGAGCGAGCCGACCGCGGCCAGATCGCCGAGGAGGACGCCCCCGACGAGCCGGTCACCGCGGACGACGACCTTGCGGTAGGCGCTGCGCGTCGCGTCGGTCAGCTGGACGACGTCGTCGCCCGGCCGGGCCGTGACCTCGCCGAACGCGGCGAGGTCCAGCGGCTGCGCACCGCCGAGCGTGAGCCGGGTGAGCGCCCGGGTCCCGGTGTAGCGGGCGGTGGCCGCCGCCGGGGCGGCGGCCGTCTCCGCCAGGAGCAGGTCGGCGAGCACGTCGGCCTGTTCGAGGGCCGGCCCGGCGAGCCCGTAGTTCCGTCCGCCGTGCTCCGCGCAGTCGCCGACCGCGTGGATGTACGGGTCGGAGGTCCGCAGCTCGTCGTCGACCACGATCCCGCCGGCGACGTCGAGCCCCGCCTCCCGGGCCAGGGCCACCCGGGGGCGCACCCCGCAGGCCAGGACGACGACCTGGGCGTCGAGCACGAAGCCGTCGGCGAGTTCGACCGCCGTGACCGCCCCGTCCCGCTGCCGCAGCCCGCTCACCCGGCACTCCGTGTGCACCTCGACGCCGAGGGACTCGACGTGCTCCCGCAGGAGCGCCGACGCGTGGACGTCGAGCTGGCGCTCCATCAGCCGCTCGCCCTGCTGGGTGAGGACGACCTCCGCGCCGAGCGCCGCCAGCGCCCTGGCCGCCGAGACCCCGAGGAGCCCGCCGCCGATGACGACCGCCCGCACGCCCGGCCGGACCACGGAGCGCAGCTCCAGGCAGTCGTCGAGCGTGCGGAAGGGGTGGACGCCCTCCGGCAGCGCCGCCCCGCGCAGTCCGCGCAGCGGCGGCAGCACCGGGTTGGAGCCGGTGGCCAGGACCAGCCGGTCGTAGCCGACGAGCGAGCCGTCCGCGCAGGCGACGGTCCGTGCCGCACGGTCGATCCGCACCGCCCGGACCCCGAGCCGGACCGGCTCGCGGGCCTCCGGCAGGGCGATCACCTCGGGGGCGTACCGTCCGGCGAGGACGTCGGCGAGCAGCACCCTGTTGTAGGGTGCGTGCCGCTCCTCGCCGAGGAGGGTGACGGGCAGGCGCTGGGCGAGCCGGGCGCCCGCCGTTCCGCCCCCGACCACCACGATCCGTGTACTCATACCCGGAAGAGTGCGCGGCCGGTGTTTCCCGACGGCATCCCGACTGTTTCCCGTACGGAACGCTGATCTCCGTCCCCGGCCCGGCGCGCTGTGAGGGACCGGAAGCATTAACCGGCGGTCAGCCTCGGCTCAAGCCCGCCTTAAGGATGCGGGGGACCGGACTGAGCTGCGGATTCCCGTATACGGACGGACCTAGGGTGCCGGATGTGACCACCGAGGCCAGCCACCACCCCCTCTACGTGCCGCTGCGCACCGAGCCGTCCCCCGCGCCGGAGGCCGCCCCGGCGCCCGGCCCGGGCCCCCGTCCCGCCCCGGCGCCCGCGCCCCACCCCGTCCCGGCGCTCAGGCTCGCCCCCGAACGGCTGCGGAACGCGATCCTCGCCGGCGCCGGAGCCCTCGCCCTCCTCTGGGGGGTCCAGGCCCGCCCCTCCGCCCGCCTCGACGCGCTGTTCGCGACCGGCGCCCACCTCACCGGCCTCCTCGCCGGATACGGCGTCCTCGTCCTCCTCCTGCTCATGGCCCGGATACCGGCCGTCGAGCACGGCGTCGGCGCCGACCGGCTCGCCCGGTGGCACTCCCGCGGCGGACGGCACGTCCTCGGCCTCATCGGCGCCCACGCCGTCCTCGCCCTCTGCGGCTACGCCGTCCACACGGGCACCGACCTCGTCACCGCCACCGACGGCCTCCTCTCCTACGGGGCCATCGCCGCGGCCACCGCCGGCACCGGTCTCCTCGTCGCCGTCGGCGTGACCTCCGCCCGCGCCGTCCGCGGCCGCGTCCGCCACGAGACCTGGCGGGCCGTCCACCTCGGCGCCCTCCTCGCCGCCGCCCTCGGCTTCGTCCACCAGCTCGCCGGCCCCGACCTCGCCTCCAGCCTCCTCACCCGCTGGCTCTGGTCGATGGCCCACGCCACCGTCGCCGTCCTCCTCCTCTGGTACCGGCTCGTCGTCCCCGTACGGGCCGCGCTCCGCCACGACCTGCGGGTCGTCGAGGTGCGCGGCGAGGGGCCCGGCGTCTTCTCCGTCCTGGTCCGGGGCAGGGGAGTGGCCCGGCTCCACGCCGAACCCGGCCAGTTCTTCCGCTGGCGCTTCCTGCGCCGTGGCCTCTGGGCGACCGCCCTGCCCTTCTCCCTCTCCGCGCCCGTCCGCGACGACACCCTGCGGATCACCGTCAAGGCGCTCGGCGACCACACCCGCCGCATCCGGCGGCTGCGCCCCGGCACCCGGGTCCTGGCCACCGGCCCGTTCGGTGCCCTCACCGCCCACCGCCGCACCCGCCGCAAGGTCCTGCTCCTCGCCGGCGGCGTCGGCATCACCCCGATGCGCGCCCTCTTCGAGACCCTGCCCGGCGGGCCCGGCGACCTCACCCTCCTCTACCGCGCCTCCGACGAGACCGGGCTCGTCCTGCGCGCCGAACTGGAGGCCATCGCCCGCGAACGGCGGGCCGCCCTGCACTTCCTGCTCGGCCCCTCGGACGGCGCCTTCGACCCCCTCGCGCCCCGCGCCCTGCGCCACCTCGTGCCCGACATCGCCGCCCACGACGTCTACCTGTGCGGCCCGCCCGCCATGGCCCGGGCCGCGACCGACTCCCTGATCCGGGCCGGCGTGCCGGCCTCCCGCATCCACAGCGAGGACTTCGACCATGCCTAGACACGGCGCCGCGCGCGTCTCCCCGGTCCAGCGGACCCGCCGCCGGCTCGCGGCCGGACTCCTCGGCGCCGGGGCGCTCGCCGCGACCCTCCTCACCGCCTCCGTCACGCCCGCCGCGCCCCCGGCGCCCGACCGCGAACCGGGCGCGGCAACCTCAGAGCTAGCTCAACGATGAGGGGATCGATGGACGGGCCATCCATCTTCTCCCTAGGCTCACGGCCATGCCCGAGATATCGCTGACCACCCTTGTCCTGCTGTGCCTCGCCGCGCTCGTGGCGGGCTGGATCGACGCCGTGGTCGGCGGCGGTGGACTGCTCCTGCTGCCCGCCCTCCTCCTCGGGGTCCCGCACGTGCCGGCCTCGCACATCCTCGGCACCAACAAGGCCGTCGCCATCGTGGGCACCACCGGGGCCGCCGTCACCTACGTCCGCAAGGCGCCCGTGCAGGTCTGGACGGCGGTGCGGATCGGGCTCGCGGCGCTCGCCGGCTCCATGGGAGGCGCCTTCTTCGCGGCCGGCATCAGCAGCGAGGTGCTGCGCCCGGTGATCATGGTGGTGCTGCTCGCGGTCGCCGCGTTCGTGATGCTGCGGCCGTCCTTCGGCGCGATGGCCGCGGGGGCGGACCGGGCGCCGCTGACCCGGGCCCGGATCGTCACCGCGATCGTGGTCGTCGGCGGCGGCATCGGCTTCTACGACGGCCTGTTCGGCCCGGGCACCGGCACCTTCCTCGTCCTGGCGCTGACGGCCGTGCTCCACCTGGACCTGGTGACGGCCTCCGCGACCGCCAAGATCGTCAACGTGTGCACCAACGCGGGCGCCCTCGCGATGTTCGCCTACCAGGGCAGCGTCTACTGGCAGCTGGCCGCCGTCATGGCCGTCTTCAACCTGGCGGGCGGCATGGTCGGCGCGCGGATGGCCCTGAGCAAGGGCGCCGAGTTCGTCCGCGGGGTCCTGCTCGTCGTGGTCCTCTCGCTGGTCGCGAAGCTCGCCTTCGACCAGTGGGCGTGACGCCCGGGGCTACCGCACCCCGATCAGATGGCCGAAGGCGACCACGTTCCCCTGGTAGCCGTTCTTCTTCGAGAAGCCGCCGCCACAGGTGATCACCCGGATCTCGGCGCGGTCCGCCTCGTCGTAGACCTTGTCGTTCGGGAAGTCGGCGTTGCCGTAGACCTCGACCGCGTCGACGGTGAACACGGCGGTCCGGCCGTCCTCGCGGTCTACCTCGATCCGGTGGCCCTTCTTCAGCGCGCCCAGCGTGTAGAACACGGCGGGGCCGTCGGCGTTGTCGACGTGGCCCGCGACGATCGCGGTGCCCTTCGCGCCGGGCGTGGTGCCGTTCTCGTACCAGCCGGCCATGTTCCGGTTCCCGGCCGGCGGCACGTCGAGGGCGCCGTTCTCGCCGATGCCGAGCCCCATCATCGGGGTGTCGACGTCGGTCTCCGGGATGCGCAGCCGCACGGGCGCCGACGGCGGCAGCGGATCGGCGGCCGCGTCGGTGTGCACGCTCGGCCCGGCGGCGAACGCCTGGGCGGCCGACGGCACGGGCGGGGTGACGTTCTCCGAGCCGTTCTGGACGAGCCAGAGTCCGACGCAGGCGGCCACGGCTATGCCCCAGCCCTTGGTCCTGTTGCTCACCTGGAATCCTTCGCAGTCCCGTGCGGCGTGCCGCGTGTGGCCCTGCCCCCGCCGAGCCGTGTTCGGGCGCTCGGCGGGGGCAGGGCGGGCGGTGCTCTCAGTGCCCCCGCGCGCCGCTCGCCCGGCGACGCAGGAGCAGGGCACCGCCGACGGCAGCCGCGGCCAGCACCGCCGCGCCCGCCGTGACCTGGGCGGTGTCGGGGCCCACACTGCCCCCGACACCGGTCTGTACGTGCCCGCTCGGGCTCCGGTGCTTGACGATCAGGTCGCCCCGGGCCGTCTTGCCGTTGTCGCAGGCCACGCCGATCCAGTACGAGCCGGCCTTGACGTGCTCCGGCACCCTGAACTGCCCGACCACGACCTCCTTGTGCGTGCTCGGGTTCAGCTGGAACTCGCCCGCGCCGAGCGAGTTCGCGTCACCGACCCCGTGCCCGTGCTTGCCGCAGGCGAGGGTGTTGACGGTGACGGTGGTGCCGGGCGACGCGGTCGACGGGTAGATCTCCAGAGACTCGGAGCCGTCGTTGTTCGCGTACGCTCCGGGGGCGGCGAACACCCCGAGTGCGAGGACCGTCAGCGCGGTACCGGTGAACAGGCGGGCAGTGGTGCGCATGGGGATCCTCCGGGGCGCGCGAGCGGTCATGCCGGGCGGTCCTCCCGGGAGGGACATCCCGGCATCGGACCTTCTGTGACCGAGATAAAGGCCGCGCCGCGCCGCCCGCCTGCTGATGGAGCGTCAGGATTACTCCGTCCGATACGGCGTGTCGACTGGAGCCCGCTCGTTTCCGCAGCTCAGGGCCCTTTTCGAGGTGACGGCGGACACGCCGTGCCGAACGGGTGACCCGCAGCCGCCGGACGCCCGCGCCCGCTAGCCGGTCCCGGTCAGCCCGCCGATCGCCGCCACGGCCCACTCCTGCGTCCCCGCCGCCGTGCCGGCCACCACCCCGGTGGCCACCGGGGCGAGGACGCCCCGCAGGCCGGCCAGCGCGCGCCGCAGCCGGCCCGGCTCCACGGGCTCAGGCCCCGTGATCTCCGCCAGTACCTCCTCGGCCGCCTCCTGGGCGTCCTGGCGGTCCTGCTCCGCCAGCCCGGCCCCGGGGAGCCGGCGGAGGATGTCGCCCACCCGCTCGGCGAGCTCCTCGTACCCGGGCGCGACGCCGCCGTCGGCCCGCTGGTTCTGGGTGACGGTCTCGTTGTTCCAGGCGAACTGGGAGTGGGAGACGGCGCCGTGGAAGACCGGTCCGCCGTCACGGGGGGTGTCCTGGGGCTCGTTCATCGGGAAGAGTCGTCTCCTTCGGTCCGCAGATGCTGGCTGACGTGGTCGTTGTCCCAGGCGAACTGGGCGTCGTGGACGTCCCCGTGGATCACCGGTCCGAGGAAACGGTTGACGATCGTCGGGGCCGCTGCGGCCGGCGGCTCGGTCCGGTGGACCACCCGGAGCGCCGAGCGCAGCCCGACCAGGTCGACCCGGCCGTTGTGCACGACCGCCGCGCCCCGCTCCCCGCTCACCGAGCACTCCGCGAGGCGTCCGCTGCTCTCCTCCTGGAAGACCGCCCCGGCGACCGCGCAGTCGGCGAAGTCGCTCCGCTCGACGTCCAGGTGGGCGGAGTCCTTGGCGGAGATCCCGACCCCCTCGGAGCCGGTGACGGTGAGGTTCCGGGCGAGGAGCCGGCCGTTGCCGATCCCCCCGACCCCGCCGCCGGTCACCGCGCGGACGTCGCAGTCGTACACGAAGAGCTGGGCGTCCTCGGCCACGCCGAAGCCGACCGGGCCGCGCTCGGCCGTCACGCGCCGCAGGGTCACCCGCGACTGTCCGGCGGCCGTCACCGCGGGCAGACGGAAGTCGCGGAACGCCGTGTCGGCGAGGTCGGCGGTGGTGCCGCCGTCGCCCCGGGTGTCCAGGCCGGTCGGGCAGCGCTCCACGCGCAGGTGCTCGAACACGCCCCGGGACCCGTCCCAGACCCGCAGCGCGCTGCCCGTCAGGTCCTCGACCGTGCTGTGGACGAACCGGCCCCGGGCGCCCGCGGTCACCGCGATCCCGACGTTCCCCCGGGTGACCCGGCAGCCGTGCACCTCCGGCGCGCCGCCGTCGGTGGCGAACACCGCGACGTTCCCCGCGTCGAGGACCTCGCAGTCCTCGAACCGCCCCCTGGCGTCGGTCTGGACGTTGATGCCGGTGTCCCGGCAGCCGGCGAGGACGCAGCCGCGCACCACCGGATCCGCCCCGCTCGCCGCCGCGATCCCGTGCCGCGCGTCGGTGACGCGCGTGCGGTCGACGGAGCCCCGGGACTGCTCGATGAACATGATCCCCTCCGCGTGCACGGCGGTGATCGCGCAGTCCGCCACCGTCAGGTGCGCGCCGGTGTCCGCCATGAGCGCGGCCCGCCCGGTGCCGGTGAGCTCGCAGCCGACGACCTCCGCCTGCGCGTCGCTGACCCGCAGGCCGTGGATCCGGCTGCCCTCGATCCTGCTGGCGCCGACCCGGACGCGCGCGCCGGCGACGACGGCGACCGCGTTGTCCGCGGCGCCGGTGAAGCGGCACCGCTCGACGAGCCCCGTCGCCCCGGAGAACAGCGTCCGGCCGTGCGCGACCGCGCTGTCCCGCAGGGTGACGGAGGCGTGCGGCCCGGCGTGCAGGGCGACGCCTCCCGTCGCCCGGATCGCGGTGTGCTCCAGCGTCAGGGTGCCCGCCGGGCAGGAGACGGCGTCCGCGTCGCGGCCGACCAGGGTGAGCCCGTGGACCCGGACCTGTCCGCTCGCCTCCAGGGCGGCGCCCCGGTGGGGGCCGACCACGACCGTCCCCGGGCCCTCGGCGGCGACCAGCGAGACCTCGCCGCGGACGACGAGCGTCTCCTCGTACCGTCCGGGCGCGATCTCGATCAGCGCGGGCCGGCCCCGCCGGGCCGCCGCCTCCAGCGCCGCCGAGACGGCGTGGTGGGCCCTGCGGCCCCCACCCGGTGAGACGACGTACCTCACGACCATGCCGATCCCCCGACCGTCCTCGTCCTACAGCGCGTCCCACTCCACGGAGTCGTACGCCGAGTACACCCGCCCCATGAGCTCCTCGTCCACCGGGAGGACGAACTCGTCGATCCCCGTGACAGGCGCGAGGGAACGGGAGTTGGTGACGAGCGCGGCCCGGTAGCCCGCGACGTCGGCCAGGTGGACCGGACGCCGCACCGACGGCAGCCGGGCCGCCAGCAGGGACATGGCGATGCCCGCCAGGCAGGGCGCGGACGGCCAGACCAGCGAAGTTCCGTCCCAGAAGGCGATGTTGGTGATGGCCCCCTCGGCGATCTCGCCCTGCGGGGAGGTCAGCACGGCCTCGTCGAAGCCGGCGCGCACGGCCGCCTCGCGGTGGTAGCTCTGGCCGAAGCCGCCCAGGTGCTTGATGTGCGGGGCGGGGCGCCAGTACGCGACGGAGGCCAGCCGCTGAGGCGCGCCGGGGCCGTCCGGGGCGGGCGCGGCGACGGTCACCGCGACGCGGACGCCCGGGTAGGCGTACACCCGCAGCGAGGCGTCGCGCTGCCCGGCCCGCTCCAGCGCCCCGGTGGCCAGGGCGCGGACCTCCCCGCCGTCGAGCCCCCGGCCGAAGAGCTCGCGGTTCGCGCGGTCGAGGCGGGCCAGGTGCCGGTCGAGCCCCTTCACCCGGCCGTCCCGCACCTGCATCGCCGTGAAGTGGCCGAAGCCCGTCATGACGGCGGCCAGCACCTCCGGGTCGGCCACCGGGGCGCCGTCGATCTCGATGTGCGCGGGCGGAGTCGTCATGCCCTCACCGTACGTGCCGGAAAACGGCCCCGGGAGAGCGCTTGACCTCAACCAAACTTGAGGTACCACGATCATCCGCATGGACCTCACCGACACCACCGCGCCCGCCGCCGCGCCGGCCCCCCTGACCCTCGCCCTGATCGTCGCCAGCGACCGCGAAGGCCGCTTCGGGCCCGTCGTCGCCGACTGGTTCCGCTCCCGGCTCGCCGAGCGCGAGGACTTCACCGTGACCGTCGTCGACCTCGCCGGGACCGACCTCCCGACCTCCCTCTCCCCGAACCCCTCCCCGGAGGTCCGCGCCGCGCTCGCCACCATCTCCCCGCGGCTGGCCGAGGCCGACGCCTTCGTCGTCCTCACCCCCGAGTACAACCACTCCTTCCCCGCCTCCCTCAAGAACCTCATCGACCGCCACTACACCGAGTGGCAGGCCAAGCCCGTCGGCTTCGTCTCCTACGGCGGCATCTCCGGCGGACTGCGCGCCGTCGAACAACTCCGTCAGGTCTTCGCCGAGATGCACGCCGTGACCGTCCGCGACACCGTCTCCTTCCACCACGCCCACGGCCAGTTCGACGACCGGGGCGAGCACCGGGACCCGGCCGCCGCCGACGGCGCGGCCAAGGTCCTCCTCGACCAGCTCGGCTGGTGGGGCCACGCCCTGAGGAACGCCAAGTCCGTCCGCCCGTACGGCTCGTGAGGACACCCCGCCATGCTGCTGCGGCTCCTCGCCCCCCGCCTCAGGCCCCACGCCCCCCTCCTCGCCCTGCCGGTCGCCCTCCAGCTCGTCCGGACGCCTACGGAGTGCCCGGCGAGGTCTCCCGCGAGCGGATCGTCGAGGCCGCGCGCGCCGACCGCTTCGTCCGCACCCTCCCCGACGGCGACGACACCGTCCTCGACGAGGACGGCGGCGGCCTGAGCGCCGGAGAGGAACAGCTGGTCACCCTCGCCCGCGCCTTCCTCTCCGACCCGGTGATCCTCGTCCTCGACGAGGCCACCGGCTCCGTCGACACCCGCACCGAACTCCGCGTCCAGCAGGCCGTGGCCTCACTGCGGGCCGGCCGCCAGCTTCGTCGTGGCCCACCGGCTCTCCACGATCCGGGACGCCGACACGATCCCGGTCAGGGAGGACGGGTCGATCGCCGAGCAGGGCGGCCACGAGGAACTCCGCGCCGCCGGGGGCGCCTACGCCCGGCTGCACGCGGCCCCGTTCGCCCGTACGGTGGAGACGTGATCGTCACCGTCACCACCACCATCGACACGCGCGCCAAGGCCGACGCCCTGGCGCGCGGCGCCGTCGAGGCCCGGCTCGCCGCCTGCGCGCAGGTCACCGGCCCCGTCACCTCCGTCTACCACTGGCGGAACGCGATCGAGACCGCCGAGGAGTGGCAGGTGGTTCTCAAGACCACCGAGGCCCGCTACCCGCTCCTGGAGGCGCACCTCCTCGCCGCCCACGACTACGAGACGCCCGAGATCGTCGCCACCCGGGTGACCCGGGTCGCCGAGGGGTACGCCCGCTGGGTCGAGCGGGAGACCTCGGCGACGGCGCCGGCCGAGGAGCTCGCGCACGCCGGCGACGAGCTGCCGTTCTTCGTCTACGGGACGCTGCGCCCGGGCGCGTACAACCACGACCGGTTCCTCGCCGGCCGGATCGGCGGCGAGGCGGACGCCGTGCTGCACGGAGCGGTCCTGCACGACGGACCCGGCTATCCCTATGTCGTCCCGGCCGAGCGCGGCGAGGTGGTCGGCACCCTGCTCACCCCCGCCGAGGGCGCCTACGGCGAACTCTTCGGCCTCCTCGACCGCCTCGAACTGCCCGTCGGCTACGAGCGGGTCGCCAAGGACGTCGTCCGGGCGCGGGACGGCGCCCGGGTCTCCGCCTGGGTCTTCCTGGCGGCGCCGGACGCGCCCCTCGGCCCCGTCATCGAGAGCGGCGACTGGTTCGACCGCTAGGGCCTGTCGTCACCATCCCCCCTGCCCCGCGACGCCTGGCACGCCGCAGGGCCGCCCTTCGGGCAACGAGGGGATGGTGACGACAGGCCCTAGCCGACGTCACGCCCGCTCCAGGCGCACCGCGCACACCTTGAACTCCGGCATCCGGGAGACCGGGTCCAGCGCCGGGTTCACCAGGGTGTTCGCCCGGCCCTCGCCCGCCCAGTGGAACGGCATGAAGACGGTGTCCGGCCGGATCGACGCCGTGATCCGCGCCGGGGCGACGGCCCGCCCGCGCCGCGAGACCACCGCGAGCCGCTCGCCCTCGGCCACCCCGAGCCGCTCGGCGAGCCGCGGGTGGAGCTCCACGAAGGGGCCGGGCGCCGCCGCGTTCAGCTCGTCGACCCGCCGGGTCTGGGCCCCGGACTGGTACTGGGACACGACCCGGCCGGTGGTGAGGACCACCGGGTACTCGGCGTCCGTCTCCTCGGCCGCCGCCCGGTGCACCACCGGCACGAAGCGGGCCCGTCCGTCGGGGGTCGCGAACCGGTCGAGGAAGAGCCGCGGGCTGCCCGCGTGACCCTCGTCCGGGCAGGGCCAGAAGACGCCCTGCTCCTCCTCGATGCGGCGGTAGCTGATGCCCGCGTAGTCGGCGGGACCGCCCGCCGAGGCGCGGCGCAGCTCCTCGAAGACCTCCTCGGGGTCGGCCGGGAAGCCCTTCTCCCAGCCGAGCAGCCCGGCCAGCGCGTGCAGCACCTCCAGATCGCTCCGGACGCCCGCGGGCGGGGTGAGGGCGCGGCGGCGCAGCAGCACCCGGCCCTCCAGGTTCGTCATGGTGCCGGTCTCCTCGGCCCACTGCGTCACGGGCAGGACCACGTCGGCGATTTCGGCGGTCTCGGAGAGCACGACGTCGGCGACGGCGAGGAAGTCCAGCGACCGCAGCCGCCCCTCGACGTGCGCGGCGCGGGGCGCGGAGACGACCGGGTTGGAGCCCATCAGCAGCAGCGCCCTCACGTCGCCGCCGAGCGCGTCGAGGAGCTCGTAGGCGCTCCGGCCGGGGCCCGGCAGCGACTCGGGCGGGACGCCCCAGACCCCGGCGACGTGCGCGCGGGCGGAGGGGTCGTCGAGCTTGCGGTAGCCGGGGAGCTGGTCGGCCTTCTGGCCGTGCTCGCGCCCGCCCTGGCCGTTGCCCTGGCCGGTGAGGCAGCCGTAGCCGCTGAGCGGCCGGCCGGCCCGGCCGGTGGCGAGGCAGAGGTTGATCCAGGCGCCGACGGTGTCGGTGCCCTTGGACTGCTGCTCGGGGCCGCGCGCGGTCAGGACCATGGCGTTCTCGGCGTCGCAGAACATCGCGACGGCCTCGCGCAGCCGCGGCACGGACACCCCGGTGATGCGCTCGACCTGTTCGGGCCAGTGGGCCATCGCCCCGGCGCGGGCCGCGGCCCAGCCGTCGGTGCGCTCCTGGACGAAGGTCTCGTCGACCCGGCCCTCGGCCACCACCAGGTGGAGCATGCCGAGCGCGAGCGCCAGGTCGGTGCCGGGGCGCGGGGCGAGGTGCAGGTCGGCCTGTTCGGCGGTGCGGGTGCGGCGCGGGTCGACGACGATCAGCTTGCCGCCGTTCTCCCGGAGTTCGGTGAGGTAGCGCAGGGCGGGCGGCATCGTCTCGGCGAGGTTGGAGCCGACGAGGATCACGCATCCCGTCCGCGGGACGTCCTCCAGCGGGAAGGGGAGTCCCCGGTCGAGGCCGAAGGCCCGCTGGTGGGCGGCGGCCGCGGACGACATGCAGAAGCGGCCGTTGTAGTCGATCTGCGAGGTGCCGAGCACGAGCCGGGCGAACTTGCCCAGGGTGTAGGCCTTCTCGTTGGTGAGACCGCCGCCTCCGAAGACCCCCACGGCATCGGGACCGTGGTCGGCGCGGGTCCGGCGCAGCCCGTCGGCGACGGCGGCGAGCGCCTCCTCCCAGGTCGCGGGCCGCAGGGCCCCCGTGTCAGGGCATCGGACCAGGGGCTCGGTGAGCCGGACCCGGGAGGAGAGTACGGAGGGGGCGGTGCGGCCCTTGCCGCACAGCGCGCCCCGGTTGACGGGGAAGTCGGTCCGCTCGACCACCTCGGCGGGCAGCTCCGGGGCGCCGGTGGGGCGGAGCGACATGCCGCACTGCAGGGCGCAGTAGGGGCAGTGGGTGGGGACCGTGGTGGCGTCGGGCATGCGGCCAGCATGGGTCCGCCGTGTTACGCGGGGCGGCGCCGCGTATTACGGGCGCGGTGCTCTCCGCTCCGTTCACGGCCGGCCGCGGGGTGAGGCCGGCGCCTCGGCCCGGGCGGCGGCGAGCGCCTCCGTGACGCCCTTCTCGGTGGGGCCGAGGAAGCGCGGGTCGGGGCGCAGGCCCGCGTCGAGGGCGGCCTTGCCGGCCGCGAAGAGCTCCCTGGTGGTGCCGTAGTACCAGGTGACGTCGTGGGGTTCGGGGACCCCGACGCCGTACGCGTCGACGCCGGCCCGCCCGCAGAGGGCGACGGCCCGCTTGATGTGGAAGTCCTGGGTGACGAGGACGGCGCGGTCCACCCCGAAGACCCTGCGGGCGCGGACGCAGGAGTCCCAGGTGTCGAAGCCCGCGTAGTCGCTGACGATCCGGCCGTCCGGCACCCCGCGCGCGGTGAGGTAGGCGCGCATGGCGCTCGGCTCGTCGTATGCGGTCCTGCTGTTGTCGCCGGTGACGAGCAGGACCCGCACCTTGCCGGTCCGGTACAGCTCGGCGGCGGCGTCGAGCCGGTGCGCGAGGTACGGGGTGGGGCGTCCCTTCCACAGGCCGGCGCCGAAGACGACGGCGACGTCGCGGGCGGGCACGTCGGCGGTGGTACGGAGCTTCCCGGCGGCTGCGGTGTGCATCCAGGTGACGGGCAGGAGCGCCAGGACGGCGCCCAGCATCACGGCCTGGACGGTGCGGCGGCGGGCCCGGGTGGTGCGGGGGAAGAACCGGGTGAGCCGTGCCGGCATGCGGGAACCTCCGGGGGAGTGCGGTCGGTGAGGGGCTGTCACCCCGTCCGACGCGGCTCGGCGGCGTTCGGTTCGCCCGGCGCCCGGTGTGTTCCGTACAGCACACCGGCCAGGACCAGGCCGAGCAGCATCCCGCACAGCTGGGCGACGGCGTAGGCGGGCACCGACGCGGGCGCGATGCCGGTGAACGAGTCGGAGAACGCGCGGCCGAGGGTGGCCGCCGGATTGGCGAAGGAACCGGAGGAGGTGAACCAGATCGCGGCGCCGATGTAGCCCGCGACGGCGAGGGGTGCGAGCCCGGGGCGGCCGATGTGGCGCAGGCCCTGGACCACCAGCACGAGCCCCGCCGTGGCGACCGCCTCCCCGAGCAGCAGGTGCAGCGCCGAGCGCGGCTCGGTGGCCCACGCGCCGGGCGCCCGCCCGAACATGGCCTCGGCGAGGACGGCCCCGGCGACGGCGCCGGCCAGCTGGGCGGCGATGTAGGCGAGGGCCTCGCGCCCGCCGCGCTCGGGGCGCCTCGACCACCACTCGGAGAGCGTCACGACGGGGTTGAAGTGGGCTCCGGAGAGCGGGCCGATCAGGGCGATGAGCAGGCCGAGGCCGAGCGCGGACGCGGCGGCGTTGGCGAGCAGCCGGACGCCGATGTCCTGGCTCAGGGAGTCGGCGCGGATGCCGGAGCCGACGACGACGGCGACGAGGGCGGCGGTGCCGATGAACTCGGCGGCGGCGCGCCGGGGGAGCGCGGGCGGGGACATTCTCATAGTGGAAAAGATATTCCGTGATTCGGAATGAAAAAAGAGGGGAGGGGAAGGGGCGCCCGCCCGTACGATCCGCTCATGATCGTCAGTGATGTCCTCGGGGAAGCCGTCCGCAACAACGCCGCCTGGTGCCAGACCATGTGCCGCGCCCACGGCCTGCCCGGCACCTTCGGCCCCCGCGCCTGGACCAACGGCGGCCGGACCCCGCTCTACTACCCCGACGCCGTCACCCTCACCGAGGACGCCACGGCCGAGGACGTCCTCACCGGCATCGACCGCAGCACCCCCGGAGCCTCCGTCAAGGACAGCTTCGCCCGCCTCGACCTGGCCGCCGAGGGCTTCCGCCTCCTCTTCGAGGCCCAGTGGATCCACCGCCCCGCCGGACTGTCCGGCCTCCCGCTCACGGCCGGCCACCGCCCCGTCCGCACCCCGGCGGAACTCGCCGCCTGGGCCCTCGCCTGGAGCGACGGCGACGCCGAGGAGGCGGCCCTCTTCCGCCCCGGACTGCTCGACGACCCGGACACCCTCGTCGTCGCCGTGCACGCGGTCGACGGCCGGATCCTCGGCGGCGCCGTCCTCAGCCTGGGAGAGCGCGTCACCGGCGTCTCCAACCTCTTCACCACCGGCGACACCGACCCCTCCCTCGCGTGGGCGGCCGCCCTGGCCGCCGCCCCCGCCGACCGCCCCGTCGTCGGCTACGAGTCCGGCGACGACCTGACCGCCGCCCTCGCGGCCGGCTTCACCACGACGGGCCCCCTCCGGGTCTGGCTGGACGCGTAGCGCTCCGGTCGCCCGCGGCGGCTCACACCGCCGCGGGCGCGAACCGGTGCAGTTCGTCCGCCCCGGGCTGCACGACCCCGTAGCTGTTCTCCGGCACCTCGTTCCACGCCCCGGGCAGGTCGCCCAGCGGCTCGGAGACGACGAGCCGGGTCTCCCCGGACACGTGCTCCAGGAACCCGAGGTCGGGGTGGAGCCTGCGCAGCGCCTCCACCCGGCTGCTGTAGAACAGCGAACGCGACGCCCGCGCGGTGGAGTAGCGGAAGGCCCAGACCCGCTCGCCGTCGGTGAGGGCCAGCGTCATCTGGAGGGGATGCTCGACCCCGTGCGCCCGGCCGACCCGCTCCACGACGCCCGCCATCGCGGCCACGGCCGTCGGCGGATCCCGGTCGAGCCCGAAGGTCAGCGCCAGGTAGAACATCAGCTCGGAGTCCGTCGTCCCCTCGATGTCCGCGTAGAGCCCGGGATCCACGAGCATCGCGAGGTCGCGGCGCATCAGCGGGAACCCGTCGATGGCGCCGTTGTGCATGAACATCCAGCGGCCGTGCCGGAACGGGTGGCAGTTCGACTGCTGCACGGCCGACCCCGTCGACGCCCGGATGTGGGCGAAGAACAGCGGCGACCGCACGTGGTCCGCCAGCTCCCGCAGATTGCGGTTGTTCCAGGCCGGCCCGACGTCCCTCAGCAGCGCGGGCGTGGAGTTCTCCGCCGAGTACCAGCCGACGCCGAACCCGTCGCCGTTGGTGGTCTCCACCCCGAGCTTCGCGTGCAGGCTCTGGTCGATCAGGGAGTGGGCCGGCCGGTACAGGATGGTGTCGAGCAGCACCGGCGTACCCCAGTACGCGAGCCAGCGGCACATGCGTGATCACCTGGATCCCTGCCGGCCCCGCGGACGCCGTCACGCGCCCCGTCCGGCCCTCCCATTCTGGGTGCCCTCCCCGCCGGATGCCACACCTGCGCACCCCGCGGGACCGGGCTGGCAGACGCCGGCCCGGCCACGTGAGGCGGCGGCAAAGACACGTCACGCGTCCGAAACGGCGAGGCAACGCGCCCCCGGAAGGATCGGCGCATGACGGAGCCGGACAGCACGTTCGCCGACACCGCCGGGTTGCTCGGCAGGATCGCCGGACAGCTCGCGGACCAACTGGCCCAGGTGCGTCCGTACGGCCGTCCGCAACGGAAGCCAGAGGTACCGGAGACACCCCGGACGTCCGGGAAGCACGGCCGTCATCGGACGCCCGCGACACCCGCGGCGACAGAGAAGCACGACGAGGAGGCAGGCCCACCCATGCACGTCCCCGCCCACCCCGCACGGACCCGCCCCGGGCCCGCCCGCGCCGCCGCCGCCCCGGCCGCACCCGCTCCCACCCTGGTCGCCGTCGGTCACGGCAGCCGCGACCCGCGGGCCCGGGCCACGCTCGGCCGCCTCCTCGACCGGGTCCGCGAACTGCGGCCCGGCCTCGACGTCCGGCTCGCCCACATCGAGCTGAACGCGCCGCTGCTCGACGACACCCTGGGGCGGCTCGCGGACGAGGGCCGGGAGGCCGTCCTCGTCCCGCTGCTCCTCGCCCCCGGCCACCACGTGACCCACGACCTGCCGGCCGCCGTCGCCGCCGCGCCCGCCCTCCGGGCCCGGGTCGCCGCACCGCTCGGCGCGCACCCGCTGCTGGTCGAGGCGCTGGCGGGCCGGCTCGCCGAGGCGGGCTGGACGCCCGAGGACGGCCGCTCCGCCGCCACCGGCGTCGTCCTGGCCTCGGCCGGCTCCCGCGACCCCCGGTCGGGAGCCGAGACCCGCCGGATCGCCGCCCTGCTCGGCGAGCGCCTCGGCGGCGTCCCCGTCGTCCCCGCGTACGCCTCCGCCGCCACGCCCACCGTCGCCGAGGCCGTGCGCGCCCTGACCGCCCGCGGCCGCCACCGGGTCGCCGTCGCCTCCTGCTTCACCGCCCCCGGCCTCTTCGCCACCCGCGCCGCCGCCCACGCCCCCTGGATCGCCGCCGACCCGCTCGGCGCCCACCCGGCCCTGGCCCGTCTCGTCCTGCACCGCTACGACCGCGCCCGCCCGCCCCGCACCACCACCCCCACGCGGGAACTCGCCTCCATCTGAGCGCTTCTGTCGGTCCCTCCGGTTACCGTCGACGCATGGAAGGCACCACGGACACCCCAGGACAGGACACCACCACCGACACCCCGGGCTACGACTCCGCCGCGACCGGACGATGGGCCCCCGAGCCGGACAAACGCCCCGGCCGCACCGCCTTCCAGCGCGACCGGGCCCGCGTCCTGCACTCCGCCGCCCTCCGCAGGCTCGCCGGGAAGACCCAGGTCGTCACCCCCGGTACCCGCAGCCACGCCTGGGACGCCAGCCCCCGCACCCGCCTCACCCACTCCCTGGAGTGCGCGCAGGTCGGCCGGGAGCTGGGCGCCGCCCTCGGCTGCGACCCCGACCTCGTCGAAGCCGCCTGCCTCTCCCACGACATGGGCCACCCGCCGTTCGGGCACAACGGCGAGCAGGCGCTCAACGACGTCGCCGAGGACTGCGGCGGCTTCGAGGGCAACGCCCAGTCGCTCCGCCTCCTCACCCGCATCGAGCCCAAGCGCTTCGTCAAGGACGCCGACGGCGAGCTCGTCAGCGTCGGCCTCAACCTCACCCGCGCCGCCCTCGACGCCGCCACCAAGTACCCCTGGACGCGCGGCGCCCACCCCGCGGACCCCGGCTCGCCCAAGTTCGGCGTGTACGAGGACGACCTGCCCGTCTTCGCCTGGATCCGGCAGGACGCCCCCGCCCACCGCACCTGCTTCGAGGCCCAGGTCATGGACTGGTCCGACGACGTGGCCTACTCGGTCCACGACTTCGAGGACGGCCTGCACGCCGGCCACATCGACCCCAACCTCCTCCTCGCCGAACCCGAGCGCGCCGACGTCTTCGCCGTCGCCCTCGGCCGCTACGTCCCGGCGGACACCGACCCCGAAGAGCTCGCCGAGGCCCTCGACCGGCTCGTCGACCAGGAGTGGTGGCCGCACGGCTACGACGGCTCGGCCGTCGCCCAGGCCCGGCTGAAGGACGCCACCAGCCAGCTCATCGGCCGCTTCTGCCTCGCCGCCGAGGGAGCCACCCGCGGCAGGTACGGGACCGGCCGCCTCACCCGCTACGGCGCCGAACTCGTCGTCCCCCGCGAGGCGCGCAACGAGTGCGCGGTCCTCAAGGCCGTCGCCGACCGGTACGTGATGCAGCGCGCCGAACAGGAGGCCCTCCGCGCCGACCAGCGTGTCGTCGTCGCCGAACTCGCCGAGGCCCTCGTCGCCCGCGCCCCCGACGGCCTCGAACCCCAGTTCCGCGCCGCCTTCGACACCGCCCCCGACGACCGGGCCCGCAAGCGCGTCATCATCGACCAGATCGCCAACCTGACCGACGCCTCCGCCCGCGCCCTCCACGCCCGGCTGCACCGCCACGCCGCGTAGGTCCTCTTCCCTCACCCCCCTCCGTGCGGGACGCTCGCATGCACGCCCCGAGCCGGAACGGCCCGACGAACGCCCTGGGGCGTAGGTTGGAAGCGGTCGCAAAGAGGAGGAAACGACGTGGTCGACGCAGATCAGACCTTTGTCATCGTCGGCGGGGGCCTGGCAGGGGCCAAAGCGGCGGAGACCCTGCGCGCCGAGGGGTTCAACGGCCGGGTGATCCTCATCGGCGACGAACGCGACCACCCCTACGAGCGCCCACCCCTCTCGAAGGGCTACCTCACCGGCGCCAAGGAGCGCGACGGCGTCTTCGTCCACGACGCCGCCTGGTACGCGGCGAACGACGTCGAGCTGCACCTGGGCCAGTCCGTCACCGCCGTCGACCGCGAGGCCCGCACCGTGCGCCTCGGCGACGGCACCGTCATCCGCTACGACAAGCTGCTCCTCGCCACCGGCGCCGAGCCCCGCCGCCTCGACGTCCCCGGCACCGAACTCGCCGGCGTCCACCACCTGCGCCGGCTGGCCCACGCCGACCGGCTCCGCCAGGTCCTCGCCGGCCTCGGCCGCGACAACGGCCACCTGGTGATCGCCGGCGGCGGCTGGATCGGCCTGGAGGTCGCCGCCGCGGCCCGCGGCTACGGCGCCGAGGTCACCGTCGTCGAGGCCGACCCCACCCCGCTCCACCGGGTCCTCGGCCCCGAGCTCGGACAGCTCTTCGCCGACCTGCACACCGACCACGGCGTCCGCTTCCACTTCGGGGCCCGGCTCACCGAGATCGTCGGCCAGGACGGCATGGTCCTCGCCGTCCGCACCGACGACGGCGAGGAGCACCCGGCGCACGCCGTCCTCGCCGCGATCGGCGCCGCCCCCCGCACCGTCCTCGCCGAGAACTCCGGGCTCGCCCTCGTCGACCGCGCCGACGGCGGCGGCATCGCCGTCGACGAGTCGCTGCGCACCTCCGACCCCGACATCTACGCGGCCGGGGACGTGGCCGCCGCCCTCCACCCCCGCCTGCACACCCGGCTCCGCGTCGAGCACTGGGCCAACGCCCTGAACGGCGGCCCGGCCGCCGCCCGCGCCATGCTCGGACAGCACGTCTCGTACGACCGCGTCCCGTACTTCTTCTCCGACCAGTACGACCTGGGCATGGAGTACTCGGGCTGGGCGCCCCCCGGCAGCTACGACCAGGTGGTGGTCCGCGGCGACACCGGAAAGCGCGAGTTCATCGCCTTCTGGCTGAAGGAGGGCCGGGTCCTGGCCGGCATGAACGTGAACGTGTGGGACGTCACAGGCCCCGTCCAGGACCTCATCCGGGCCCGTACGGCCGTGGATCCCGAGGCCCTCGCCGACCCCTCCGTCCCCCTGGAGTCCCTCCTCTGACCCCCGCCGCCCCCGCCGTCCCCGCCACCGCCGGGACGGCGGGAGGGCCGGCCCCCCGGACCCCCGGCCGCGGGCTCTCGGGGGCGACCCCCGGACCCCCGGCCGCGGGCTCTCGGGGGCGACCCCCGGACCCCCGTACACTTCATGCGTGGCAGGCAGGATCAACGATGACGACGTGAAGGCGGTACGGGACGCGGTCCCGATCGACGCCGTCGTGTCCGAGTACCTCCAGCTGCGCAACGCGGGCGGCGGGAACCTCAAGGGACTCTGCCCCTTCCACGACGAGAAGTCGCCCTCCTTCCAGGTCAGCCCCGGCAAGGGACTCTTCCACTGCTTCGGCTGCCAGGAGGGCGGGGACACCATCGCCTTCGTGATGAAGATCGACCACCTCTCCTTCTCGGAGACCGTGGAGCGGCTCGCCGCGAAGGCCGGCATCACCCTGCGGTACGAGGAGGGCGGCTACAACCCCGGCCACCAGCGCGGGGAGCGCATCCGCCTCGTCGAGGCGCACAAGGTCGCCGCCCAGTTCTACATCGACCAACTCGGCTCGGCCGAGGCCGAGATCGGCCGCGCGTTCCTCGCCGAGCGCGGCTTCGACCAGGCCGCCGCCGAGCACTTCGGCGTCGGGTACTCCCCGGCCGGCTGGGACCACCTCACCCGCTTCCTGCGCGGCAAGGGCTTCTCCGACAAGGAGCTGATCCTCTCCGGCCTCTCCCAGGACGGCCGCCGCGGCCCCATCGACCGCTTCCGCGGCCGCCTCATGTGGCCCATCAGGGACGTCGGCGGCGAGGTCGTCGGCTTCGGCGCGCGCAAGCTCCGCGACGACGACAACGGCCCCAAGTACCTCAACACCCCCGAGACGCCGATCTACAAGAAGTCCCAGGTGCTCTACGGCATCGACCTGGCGAAGAAGGACATCGCCAAGGTCAGCCGGGCCGTCGTCGTCGAGGGCTACACCGACGTCATGGCCTGCCACCTCGCCGGCGTCACCACCGCCATCGCCACCTGCGGCACCGCCTTCGGCGGCGACCACATCAAGATCCTCCGGCGCCTCCTCATGGACAACGGCTCGGCCCGGGTGATCTTCACCTTCGACGGCGACGCCGCCGGCCAGAAGGCCGCCCTCCGCGCCTTCGAGGACGACCAGAAGTTCGCCGCCGAGACCTACATCGCCATCGCCCCCGACGGCATGGACCCCTGCGAACTCCGGCTCGCCAAGGGCGACGCGGCCGTCGCCGAACTCGTCCAGCCGCGCACCCCGCTCTTCGAGTTCGCCCTCCGCCAGATCGTGAAGCGCTACGACCTGGAGACCCCCGCCGGCCGCGCCGCCGCCCTCGACGAGGCCGCCCCCGTCGTCGCCCGGATCAAGAACATCGGCGCCCAGCACGAGGTCGCCGTCCAGCTCGCCGGCATGCTCGGCATCCTCGACACCCAGTTCGTCGTCAAGCGGGTCGCCCAGCTCGCCCGCTGGGCCCGCGACCGCGGCGGCAAGGGCCCCGCGCCGCAGCCGGCCCCGCAGCGCGGCTACGACACCCCGGCCCCCGCCGCCGTCCCCTCCGGGCCCGCGCTCAACCTGCGCAGCCCCGCGCACCGCACCGAGCGCGAACTCCTCAAGCTCGCCCTCCAGCGCCCCGAACTGGTCTCCCCGGCCTTCGACGCGTACGGCATCGACGAGTTCACCGCCCCGCCGTACGCCGCCGTCCGCCAGTGCGTCCAGGACGCGGGCGGCGCCACCGGCGCCCCGTCCGACTACCTCGCCACCGTCCGCGAGGCCGCCCCCAACGACACCGTCCGCGCCCTCGTCACCGAACTGGCCGTCGAGACGATCTTCGCCAAGACCGTCGACGAGGCGTACGCCGGGGACCAGCTCGTCACCGTCCGGCTCCGCGCCGTCGACCGCCGCATCCGCGACGTCCAGGGCACCCTCGCCCGGCTCGGCGCCCACGGCGACCCCGAACAGCTCTCCGCCGTCCAGAACGAGCTCTGGGTGCTCACCCAGTACGGCCAGTCCCTCCGGAACAACGGCGCCGCCGCACTCTGACCCTCGGTCACGGTCCGGACTCAAAAAGTCACCGCACGCCCCTCGTGGCGGCGATGTGTCGTACCCCACACTGGGTGACGGTGCCGTTCCGCCCCACCTGGAGGTCGCCCGCCGTGCAGACCGAGATCCAGACCACCGAACCGGACGAGCAGGCCGAACTCCCCGAGATCCCGGTCCAGCGGCGCCGGACCGACTCCGGCGGCAACGGGCCCTCATCCGACCTCTTCCGCCAGTACCTCCGCGAGATCGGCCGCATCCCGCTGCTCAGCGCGGAGGAGGAGGTCGAACTCGCCCGCCGCGTCGAGGCCGGACTCTTCGCCGAGGAGAAGCTCGCCAACACGCCCGACCTGGACTCCCGGCTCGCCGGCGACCTCGACCGGATCGTCGTCCTCGGCAGGATCGCCAAACGGAAGCTGATCGAGGCCAACCTCCGTCTCGTCGTCTCCGTCGCCAAGCGGTACGTCGGCCGCGGCCTCACCATGCTCGACCTCGTCCAGGAGGGGAACCTCGGACTCATCAGGGCCGTCGAGAAGTTCGACTACGCCCGCGGCTACAAGTTCTCCACCTACGCCACCTGGTGGATCCGCCAGGCCATGTCCCGCGCCCTCGCCGACCAGGCCCGGACCATCCGCGTCCCCGTGCACGTCGTCGAACTCATCAACCGCGTCATCCGCGTCCAGCGACGCATGCTCCAGGAGCGCGGCTACGAGCCCACCGCCGAGGAGGTCGCCGCCCAGCTCGACGTGGCCCCCGAACGCGTCGGAGAGGTCCTCCGCCTCGCCCAGGAGCCGGTCTCCCTGCACGCCCCCGTCGGCGAGGAGGAGGACGTCGCCCTCGGCGACCTCATCGAGGACGGCGACGCCGCCTCACCCGTCGAGTCCGCCGCCTTCCTGCTGCTCCGCCGCCACCTGGAGGACGTCCTCTCCACCCTCGGCGAGCGCGAGCGCAAGGTCGTCCAGCTCCGCTACGGGCTCGACGACGGCCGGCCCCGCACCCTGGAGGAGATAGGCCGCATCTTCGGCGTGACCCGCGAACGCATCCGCCAGATCGAGTCCAAGACCCTCACCAAGCTCCGCGACCACGCCTACGCCGACCAACTGCGCGGCTACCTCGACTAGTCGGTCCCGCGGCCCGTGCCGCACGGGGTGCGGCACGGGCCACGGGCCGGGCCGGATCAGTCGACCTCCGCCACCGCCTGGGCGAACTGCGCCGCGTACAGCCGGGCGTAGGTGCCCCCGGCCGCCAGCAGCTCGGTGTGGGTGCCCTGTTCGACGATCGAGCCGCTCTCCATCACGAGGATGACGTCGGCGTCCCGGATCGTGGAGAGCCGGTGCGCGATCACGAACGAGGTGCGGCCGTGGGCGAGCCGGGCCATCGCCTTCTGGATGAGCACCTCGGTGCGGGTGTCGACGGAGCTGGTGGCCTCGTCGAGGACGAGGATCACCGGGTCGGACAGGAACGCCCGGGCGATGGTGATCAGCTGCTTCTCGCCCGCGCTGACCCCCGCCCCGTCGTCGTCGATGACCGTGTCGTAGCCGTCGGGCAGGGTGCGGACGAAGCGGTCGGCGTGCGCGGCCCGCGCGGCCTCCTCGATCTCCTCCCGCGTCACCTCGCGGGTGGCGCCGTACGCGATGTTCTCCGCGATGGTGCCGCCGAAGAGCCAGGTGTCCTGGAGGACCATGCCGATGCCGGCCCGCAGCTCCTCGCGGGTCATCCGCGCGACGTCGACCCCGTCGAGGGTGATCCGGCCGCCGGTCACCTCGTAGAACCGCATGAGCAGGTTCACCAGGGTCGTCTTGCCGGCGCCGGTGGGGCCGACGATCGCGACCGTCTGGCCGGGCTCGACGGTGAGCGACAGGTCCTCGATGAGCGGCTTGTCGGCCTCGTAGCGGAAGGACACGTCCTCCAGGGCGACCTTGCCCTTGAGGTCGGCCGGCTTCTCGCTGCGCGGCGCGTCCGGAGCCTGCTCCTCGGCGTCGAGCAGCTCGAAGATCCGCTCGGCCGAGGCCACGCCCGACTGCACCAGGTTCGCCATCGACGCGACCTGCGTCAGCGGCATGGAGAACTGGCGCGAGTACTGGATGAACGCCTGGACGTCACCGATGGAGAGCGTGCCGCTCGCCACCTTCAGACCGCCGACGACGGCCACCAGGACGTAGTTGAGGTTGGAGACGAAGAGCATCACCGGCTGCATCACGCCGCTGTTGAACTGCGCCTTGAACCCGGCCTCGTACAGGGCCTCGTTCTGCTCGCGGAAGTCGTTCGCGGACTCCTCCTGCCGGCCGAAGACCTTCACCAGGGCGTGCCCGGTGTACATCTCCTCCACGTGCGCGTTGAGCGTGCCGGTGGACTTCCACTGCTGGACGAAGTGCGGCTGCGAACGCTTGCCGATCCTCGCCGCCACGAAGACCGACACCGGCACCGTCACCAGCGCCACCAGGGCGAGCAGCGGCGAGATCCAGAACATCATGCCGAGCACGCCGACGATGGTGAGCAGCGAGTTGACCAGCTGTCCCATCGACTGCTGGAGCGTCTGCGAGATGTTGTCGATGTCGTTGGTCGCCCGGGACAGCACCTCGCCGCGCTTGGCCCGGTCGAAGTACGACAGGGGCAGCCGCGCCAGCTTCGTCTGGACGTCCTCCCGCATCCGGTAGACCGTGCGGTTGATCACCTTGATCGACATGCGGGTCGAGACCAGCATGAGCAGGCCCGCCGCCACGTACACCGCGAGGACCACGAGCAGCACCTCGCCGACGGCGGAGAAGTCGATGCCCCGGCCCGGGGTGAAGTCGACCCCGGACAGCATGTCCGCCATGCCGTCGTCACCGGCGGCGCGGAGGTGCGCGAGCGCCTCCGCCTTCGTCCCGCTCTCGATCTGCCGCCCGACGACGCCCGCGAAGACGAGGTCGGTCGCCCTGCCGAGGATCTTCGGGCCGACCACGGAGGCCGCCACCGACAGCACGCCGGCGAAGAGCATCACCCACAGGGGTCCGCGCTCGGGGGCCAGCTGCCGCAGCAGCCGCTTGCCCGAGCCCTTGAAGTCCATCGACCGCTGGTCGGGGCCGCCACCGGCCATCATGCGTCCACCAGGACCGGCCATCAGGCTGCCTCCGCCTCGGTCAGCTGGGAGAGCACGATCTCCCGGTACGTCTCGTTGTCCTCCATCAGCTCCCGGTGCCGTCCGGTGCCGACGACGCGGCCCTCGTCGAGGACGACGATCCGGTCGGCGTCCCGGATGGTGGAGACGCGCTGGGCGACGATCACCACGGTCGAGTCCGCCGTCTCGCGGGCCAGCGCGCCGCGGAGCAGCGCGTCCGTCTCGTAGTCGAGCGCGGAGAAGGAGTCGTCGAAGAGGTAGATCTCCGGCCGCTGCACCAGCGTCCGCGCGATCGCGAGCCGCTGCCGCTGGCCGCCGGACACGTTGGTGCCGCCCTGTGCGATCGGGGCGTTCAGCCCGGCCTCCAGCTGCCGCACGAAGTCGGCTGCCTGGGCGACGTCGAGGGCGTGCCAGAGTTCTTCGTCGGTGGCGTCGGGGCGGCCGTAGCGGAGGTTGGTGGCGACGGTGCCGGAGAAGAGGTAGGGCTTCTGGGGGACGAGGCCGACGGTGCGGGCCATGAGTGCCGGGTCGAGGGTGCGGACGTCGACACCGTCGACGAGGACCTGTCCTCCGGTGGCGTCGAAGAGGCGGGGGACGAGGCCGAGGAGGGTGGACTTGCCGCTGCCGGTCGAGCCGATGATCGCGGTGGTCTCGCCGGGCCGGGCGACCAGGGCCACGTCCGTGAGGACCGGCTCCTCCGCCCCCGGATAGCGGAAGTCCGCGTTCCTGACCTCCAGGTGGCCGCGCCGGTCGAGCGTCGTCACCGGCTCGGCCGGCGGCACGACGCTGGACTCGGTCGAGAGGACCTCCTCGATGCGCTCGGCGCACACCTCGGCCCGCGGCACCATCATGAACATGAAGGTGGCCATCATCACGGCCATCACGATCTGCATCAGATAGGCGAGGAAGGCGGTCAGCGCGCCGATCTCCATCCCGCCGCTGTCGATGCGGTGCGCGCCGAACCACACGACGGCCACGCTGGAGATGTTCACCACGGTCATCACGACGGGGAACATCAGCGCCATCAGCCGGCCGGTCGACATCGACACGTCCGTCAGCTCGGCGTTGGCCCCGCGGAAGCGCTCCTCCTCGTACCCGTCCTTCACGAAGGCGCGGATGACCCGGTTGCCGGTGATCTGCTCGCGCAGCACCCGGTTCACGGTGTCCAGCCGCACCTGCATGGTGCGGAACAGGGGCCGCATCCGCCGCACGATCAGCGAGACCGAGACGGCGAGGACCGGGACCACCGCGAGCAGCACGGCGGAGAGCGGCACGTCCTGGCCCAGGGCCATCACGATGCCTCCGACGCACATGATCGGCGCCGACACCATCAGGGTGAAGCCCATCAGGACCAGCATCTGGACCTGCTGCACGTCATTGGTCGTACGGGTGATCAGCGACGGCGCGCCGAAGTGGCCGAGCTCCCGCGCGGAGAAGGACTGCACCCGGTCGAAGACCGCGCCGCGCACGTCGCGGCCGAGCGCGGACGCCGTGCGGGCGCCGTGGTACACGGCCCCGATGTTGCAGACGACCTGCACGACGGAGACGCCGATCATCAGCGCGCCGAACCGCAGGATGTAGCCGGTGTCCCCGTTCACGACACCGTTGTCGATGATGTCGGCGTTCAGGGTCGGCAGGTAGAGGCTCGCGCAGGTCTGCAGGAACTGGAGCAGGACGAGCAGCGCGATGGGTTTTCGGTAGGGCCGCAGGTGGGTTCGGAGAAGTCTTATGAGCACGGCTCCTACTATCGCCCGCGGCCCCGAGGCGTTACGACTCCGTTTCGGGGTCCGCGGCAAGCCCTGGGGAAGACTTTACGAACCGCGTCCGCGGAGCCCCTACGCGCCGAACGCGCCCGGGTGGATCTGCTCCCGGGTCGCCACGTACTGCTGCCGCACCGCCTGTCCCGCCGCCAGCTCGTCGCCCGGCTCCAGGACCTGCGCGGCCGCGCCCTGCCACGCCGGGGGAGTGGCCGGCGACAGCGTGCCGCGGGCCGCCCCGAGCGCCCAGGCGGCCTGCCGGGCCGCGCCGAGCGCCGCGTAGTCGGCCGGCTGGGGGACGACGACCTGGGCGCCGAGCAGGGCCGGCGCCAGCGCCTGCACGGCCGGCAGCGCGCCCGCCGCGCCGAGCAGGAAGATCCGCCGTACCTCGACGCCCCGCCCGCGCAGCACGTCCAGCGCGTCGCCCAGCGCGCAGATCATCCCCTCGAACGCCGCCCGGGCCAGGTGCTCGGGCTTCATCGACTCGCGCCGCAGTCCGCAGAGCGTGCCCGCGGTGTGCGGGAGGTTCGGGGTCCGCTCGCCCTCCAGATAGGGCAGCAGGACGAGGCCGGAGGCGCCCGGGGTCGACTTCATGGCCAGCGCGGAGAGCTCTTCGAGGGACTCGGTGCCGAGCATCTCGGCGGTGCCGCGCAGCGCCCGCACCGCGTTGGAGGTGTGGACCACGGGCAGGTGCATCCCGGTGGCGTCGGCGAACGAGGTGATCATGCCGCCGGGGTCGGCGAGGGCCTCGTGGTGGACGGCCATCACGGAACCGGAGGCGCCGAGCGAGACGACCGCGTCGCCGAGCCCCAGGCCGAGGCCGAGGGCGGCGGCCATCGTCTCGCCGGTGCCGGCGGAGATCAGCAGCCCCTCGGGGGTGGTGCCGGCCGCCTCGGCCGGACCGAGGACCTCGGGCAGCACGGCCTGGTGGCCGAGGGCCAGTTCCACCAGGTCGGGGCGGTAGGAGCCGGTGCGGGCCGACCAGTAGCCGGTGCCGGAGGCGGCGCCGCGGTCGGTGGTGCGGCGGGCGGGCCGGCCCAGCAGCTGCCAGACCAGCCAGTCGTGCGGCTGGAGGATCATCGCGACCCGGCGGGCGTGGTCGGGCTCGGTCCTGGCCAGCCAGCGCAGCTTGGCGACGGCCTGCCCGGGGCCGGGCACGGAGCCGACGGCCTCGGCCCACGCCTGGCGCCCGCCCAGGGACTCGACGAGGTCGGCGGCGGCCACCTGGGCCCGCTTGTCGTTGCGGACGAGCGCGGGCCGCACCAGACCGCCCTGCGCGTCGAGCGGCACGAGCCCGTGCTGCTGCGCGGAGACGCCGATGGCCTCCACGCCCTCCAGGATCCCGCCGGTGGCGGCCTCCCCGAGGGAGAGCAGCCAGGACTGCGGATCGACGTCCACGGCCTTCGGTTCACCGGGATGGGGTGCGTACCCCTGGCGCAGTACGGCACCCGTGTCCGTGTCACAGACGACGATGCGTGTGAACTCAGCAGAGCTGTCCAGTCCGGCGACTATCCCCATGACACATGATTCTGCCGCACGCGGGCCCCTCAGGTGTTGCTGGTGCCCCAGTCGTCCTCGTCGACCCGGCCGTTCGACCGGCCGCGTCCACGCAGCGACGGCACCCGGTCGGTGACCGAGGACGGCAGCCGGTCGCCGACCTTGTCGCCCACCAGGTGCGCCGCCTTGCCCGCGGCCTGGCGTCCCGTCTGCGCGGCCGACTCGGCGGCGTTGCGGACGGCCGGGTTCCGCGAGAAGTCCTTCGCGGACTTCTTCATCTGCTCGTAGCGCTCGCGTCCTGCCCGCGTACCCACCACGTAACCGAGGGCGAGGCCCACGACGAAGGTCAGCTTGTACCGCACGGCTGCGATCCTTCCCTGGAGGTCCTGGGGATACCGATTGGCGGAGCACCCCCCTGCTTGCGCTAATGTATGTCTCGCAGCGAACGAGCGCCCTCCCGGTTCAGCCGGACTGGGTACGTTCGGTGCAACGCAGCAATCCCCTGTAGCTCAATTGGCAGAGCAGCCGGCTGTTAACCGGCAGGTTACTGGTTCGAGTCCAGTCGGGGGAGCGCGATCCCCTGTAGCTCAATTGGCAGAGCATTCGGCTGTTAACCGGAGGGTTGCTGGTTCGAGTCCAGCCGGGGGAGCCACCTGGAAGAGGACCCTTCGGGGTCCTTTTTCGCGTTCCCGGGAACCACGCGTCGCCCCGCGCTGTCTTCATGGTCGGCAGAGCCGATCTTCCGGAGCAGGAGATCGTATGAGCGGCTATGCTGCGGCAGAAGGCGCGCACACATGTACGCGCCTCACCGTTCGGGGCGGTAGCTCAGCCGGTTAGAGCAGCGGACTCATAATCCGTCGGCCGTGGGTTCGAGTCCCACCCGCCCCACCACGGGATCGTGGACGCAGGAAGGTTTTACCTCCCGGCGGTCACCTCCACCGTGCACGCGGACCGGGTTGCCGCGTCGGCGCGACACGCCGAGGTCACCCGGACGCACCACATCGCACGTACGGCCGCGGGGGGGGGGGGGGGGGGGGGGGGGGGGGGGGGGGGGGAGGGGGGGGGGGGGGGGGGGGGGGGGTGTGGGTGGGGGTTCTCGTTGAGT
>NZ_JBVJMN010000064.1:0-51808 GCF_055584185.1 Streptomyces sp. NPDC104202
CTCCGAGGTGAACCGGTCACCCGTGAGCTGCATACCGTCACCCGAATCACCCGCGAAACGGATGATCACCCGATCGAGACGGCGCACTTCCTTCTGCTTGACGGTCATGCGGCATCGGTCCCGGCTGCGCCCCGCGCGGGCGCCGCGGGCGTCTCGTGGAAGCCGAGGGCGCTGTCCCAGACCTCGGCCACGGAGCCGTCCTCCAGCTGGACGAGCCGTTCGCCGGCGGGGGCTCCCAGCGGCCGGACACCCGGGATGCCCTGCGGGGCCGAGGACACCAGGGCGAGACGGACGTCCCACGCGCGGGTGAACTCCGGGCCGTCCGTGCCGACGACGAGCAGGTTCCCGACGGTGGCAAGTTCGATGACGTCGGGGGCGTCGACCCGGAGGTGGGTGTCGCGATCGAGGCCGAGGGCCGTCTCGTAGAGGCGGACGAGGGAGGCGAACATGCTCCGGCTCACCGCCTTGCGGAGGAGCAGCCGCGCGCCGGGGCGCCCTGATCCCCGGAGCTCCGGGGGGCGGGGCCGTTCGCCCGGGTTCGGGCGGTGCTCCACTAGCTCGGCGATCGCGCCGTCGGGGAAGCGGACGCGGGCGCGGGCGCCCGGCAGGATCCGCTCGGGGGGTTCCAGCAGGGTGGTGCCGACCCGGTCCAGCCGGCTCAGCGCGCCGTCGAGCGAGGGCACGATCACGGAGTAGGCGGTCCGGCGCTGCATGTCGGTGAACGGCCGCGCGCTGGCGATCAGGAGCATGTTGCCGACCGCGGCGAGCTCCAGGCCGCCGAAGTCGGGGATCGGCATCCTCAGGTCGGCGGGGGTTCCGGATAGCCGTTCGTAGGCGCGGATGCGTTCGTCGAGGAGCGAGACGGGGATGAGGGAGCGGGCCAGCAGACGCGGGCCCGCCAGCTGGGCGGAATCGGGTGTGGTGCGGAACCAGCGGTCCGGCAGCGCCGCTGCGGGAACAGGGGACATCGCGTCAAGACTCCTTCACAGGGTGCGGCGTGGGAGCGCCCCACCATCGCTGGACGGTGAGTCCCCAGGACTCCAGCTCCTCCTGGACGAGGCGTCGCAAGGACGTGGCGTCGCCGAAGCGGTCGGGGATGCCGGTCACGGTCACGGTCAGCCGGTCGCCGGTCCGGAGCAGGCAGAGCGAGGCACGCAGGCGGGCCCGGTCCGGGAGCACACCCGGCACGTTCATGGTGCGGACGGCGATGCCCGCGGCCTCCTGGCCGGTGAACCGGCCGATCGCCTCGGGGGTCCGGCCGAAGTTGGAGGCGACGACGGCGGTCTGCTGGGCCCCGGGGTTCTTGAGGCGGTGGGCGTGGCGCTCCGGGAGGAGGTGCCACAGGGGCTCCGGGACGAGGGTGCCGCTGTGCTCGTCCGCGGTCCGGAGGAGCTCCTTCGTCGCCTGCCGGGTCTGCCGGAGGCTCCGGTGCCGGGCAGGGCCGCCGGGCACGGTGAGCGGCATCACCACCAGTGCGTTGGCCCGCGCGTCCTGGTCGGACCGCCGCAGGCTCACGGGGATGCCGACGTCGAAGGGTTCCGACGCGTCGCCCGCCCCCGTCGTCCGGACGAGGTTGGCCGCGATCTCGACGAAGAGACTGTTGGTCGTCCCGCCGTGCGCGTCCGCTCGGCGCTCCCACCCGGCGGCGTCCGTCTCGAAGATCGCCGAGGTGAAGAAGCGCGGTTCGGCCGGGGGTTCGGGACGGGCCGGTTCCGGGGGCCGCAGTGCGGTCCTGATCCCGGCGAGCCGGTCCGCGTCCGCCAGGGTCGCCGGGAGCCAGCGCGCGGCGGCCAGGCCGCCGAGGAACGTCTGCCGTGCCAGGTCGGCGAGGTCGTCCCACGGCCCGGGGCCGGTGGACGCGCGGTGGGTGTCGCCACCGCCCGAGCCGATGGCCCGGAAGATGCCGAGCCCGTCGCAGCGGAAGTGGGGCACGGTCAGGGAGACGAGCGTGCCGTCACCGTAGGGGGCGGCGGCGAGTCGCCAGAGGGCGGAGCTTCCGGGGAGGAGCGGCGCCTTGACCTGGGTGTCGATCCAGTCGGTCAGGGTGGCGTCGGTCAGCGGTGCCGACGTGGTGTCGAGGGCTTCCTCGTTCCTGGCGGGCACCCAGCTGCGGCGTGCCCCGGGGACGGGCGAGCTCCGGGCGCGACGGCTCAGCCGGCCCTGGTCGAGGGCGTCCCAGGCGGCTTTCAGCGCGGCGTCGGACACCGGGTCCCGGAAGGTCCACAGCACCTGCACGATCCGGCTGGAGCCGAGGGTGTCGGCGGCGCGGTGGAGCATCTCGTCGGTGGGGTTGAGGCGGACGGCGGCCGTCATCGGGCGGCCACCTCCTGGAGCAGGGCGGCCGCGCGTTCGCCGGCCGCCGGCGCCAGTTTGAATCCGCTGCCGTTCCAGCCGGTCGCGGTGACGAGACCGTCCAGTCCGGTCCGCGCGACCTCGCCGCTTCCCGTGGGTGCCATCGCGTCGTAGGCGGTGACGCCGCCCGTGAGCGGGGCCGTGGCCAGGTGCGGGTAGCGGTGGCGGACGATCGCGCGGACGCGCTCCTCCTCCTGCGCCGACACGCCCGGTCGGACGGTCGCGGGGACGTCGGTCTCCGGTGAGGAGACGCCCGCGAGGACCAGTGAGTCCGCTCCCCACGGGCGCAGCCAGGCGCCCGTGGTGGTGTCCACGACGGTGGGGAGCGTGGTGAGATCCGCCTCCGGTTCGCCGACCCGGAACAGGCAGTAGCCGACGGCCCTGGTGCGCAGCGGCAGGTGGACGCCGACGCTCGCGGCCAGGGAGGTGCTGCCAGTGCCGGCCGCCAGCAGGACGGCGCGGGCGTGCACCGGTCCCCCGGTGGTGTGGACCCCGGTGGCGCGCGAGCCGGACGTGAGCAGACGGGTGGCGCGGGCCGGGACCAGGCGGAGCCGGGTGCCCGCGTCGCGTGCCATGGCGTGGGCCACTCGTCCGACGGGGAGCCAGCCGGCGTTCGGTTCGTGGACCGCGACCAGGTCGTCGGGCAGGTCGAGGGCCGGGAAGCGGGTGGCGAGGTCGTGGGCGGTGAGGATCTCCGCCTCGTGGCCGGCGGCGCCGAGCTCCGCGACCGCCGCCGCGGCCTGCGGGAGGTCGCCGCGCGGCACGAGGCTCAGGCTCCCCTGCCGGCGTATCGCGGGCCAGGTGCCGCGGTGGCCCCGGCGCAGGTAGAGGTCCAGGCCGGCGGCGGCCGACCGACGCCGGGAGGCGGACAGGTCGAAGGCGCGGACGAGCCCGCCGGAGGCGCCCGTGGCGCCTCCGGCGATGCCTGCCGCGTCGATGACGGCGACGGAGAGACCCCGGGAGCTCAGCCTCTCGGCCGTGGCGAGCCCGATGATCCCGCCGCCGACGACGGCGACGTCGGCGGTGAGGGCGGACCGGGTCACGGTGCGATCCCGGTGGCCAGCAGCTCCTCGTGGTCGTGACTCAGGATCGAGTCGACGATGTCGGTCGCCCGTACCGAGAGCATGGCCAGCGCGCCGGCGTCGCCCATGCCGTGGCTCGCCTCGCAGAGCCCGTTGAGGTAGACCTTGAGGGGCCTCGGGGTGCCGGCCTCCGTCTTGAGTTCGATCGAGTAGTCCCGTGCGACGACGGGGGTGCCTTCCTCGTCGAGGGGGAGACGGTGGGCGATGCCTTCCAGGAGCGGGTGGTACGGCTCGTCGCCCGGTTCGCCGCCGAAGTCCCGGAAGCCGGTCGCCAGGATGACGACGTCGGCGTCGAGGGTCTCCTCGGTGAGGTGGTTGATGTCGCGCAGGACCATCCGGTGCCCCTGGCCGTGCGGCCGGCTGATGACGGCCTCCCGGAAGGGCTTCATCACGAGGCGGTCGGAGCCCGTGAGGCCGTACTCGCGCTGCACGCCGACGAGGCGGTCGATCACGTCCTGGTCGCAGGCCGCGTAGTTGATGGACCGCAGTTCGTCGCGCAGGCGGCGCTTCTTGGCGCTGGAGAGCGGGTGGAAGTAGTCCACGAACTCGGGGAGGAACACCTGCCTGCTGTACGGGCTGGTGTCCTTGAGCCGGAACCCGATGCTGCGGTGGACCGCGGTCACCTGCCGCACGTTGGGGCGGCCCAGCAGGTCGAGGATGATCTCGATCGCACTCTGGCTGGCCCCGACGACGGCGACCCGGATCGCCTGGTCCTTGAAGCGCTCCATGGCCGAGAGGTACCGGGTGGAGTGGAAGGCGCTCTCCCCGAGGCCCTTCTGGAACGCGTAGGGGATCCGTGGCGAGCGCCCGGTGCCCACGGAGACGCTGCGGCCGAGGTAGCGGCCGCCGTCGTCGGTGTCGACGCAGAACAGCTCGCCGCCGTCGTCGCCCTCGACGAGCGAGAGGTTCACGGCCGACCGGCCGTAGTCCACCTGGTCGCGGAAGGTCTCGGCGACCCACGCGAGGTAGCCCGAGTACTCCCTGCGCAGCGGGAACTTGGCGTTCAGGTGGAGGTAGTCCGTCAGGTCACCGCGCGCGGCGAGGTACTTGACGAAGGTGTGCGGGCTGTCCGGGTTGCGTTGCATGGCCAGGTCGCGGAAGGGGTTGTTCTGGATGTCCGCGCCCGGGAGGAGCTGTTCTTGCTGCCATTGGAACCGGGGGGCCCGCTCGATGAAGTGGGCGAGGCCGGCGCGGCCGCGCTCTTCGAGCGCGACCGCCAGGGAGAGGTTCGCGGGTCCGAACCCCACTCCCAGCACCGGGTGGATCTCATGGGTTGTCACGGTTCACGCATCCTCGACTCGTCGTGCATGCAGGAACGTCGTTGCGGGACGGACAATTCAGGAGGTCACGCGCCGAGGAGCGCCGTCTCGGTGATCGTGTTGGTGTCGTCGACGTGGACCACCCGGGACTTGTGGTCGGCGACCTCGTCGGGGGTGAGCTGCGCGTAGCTGATGATGATGACCTTGTCGCCGGTCTCCACGAGACGGGCGGCGGCGCCGTTCACGATGACCTGGTTGGCCGCCGGCTCGCCGAGGATCGTGTACGTCTCGAAGCGCGCGCCGTTGTTGACGTTGACGACGTGCACGAGCTCGTGGACGCCGATGTCGGCGGCGTCGAGCAGCTCCGGCGAGATGGTGATGGAACCGACGTAGTTCAGGTTACTGTCGGTGACGGTGGCGCGGTGGATCTTCGCGTTCATGAAGGTGCGCAGCATGAGGGATCTCCTTGAGGGGTGTCGTCCGTGCGGGTGTGGTGTGCGGGGCGGATCGCCCCGCGGGTCAGGTGGTCGGGGCGGGCGGGGCGGCCGGGATGACCAGGCCGCGGAAGGGGTTCTCCGGCGTGCTGGAGAGGTCGGCGAGCAGGGGCGCCTTGCCGACGGTGGTGGGGCCCGCGAAGGCGGTGGAGATGTTCTCGGCGAGGTCGGGGGTGATCGGCCAGGCCAGGGTGCGCAGGGCCCACAGGAACCGCAGCGCGCCGGAGACCTCGCCGGCGTCGTCGGCCTGGATCCGGGCGGAGCGGAGCGCCAGCACCTCCAGGTGGAGGGCGACCGCCTCGGCGGCCTTGCGGACGCTGAAGTTCTCCAGCCGGTAGGCGTCCTCGAAGCGTCGCCGGGAGGCCCCCAGGGCCGCATCCCACCAGGGCGAGGGCGTCGCGTCGATGTGACGGCCGGTCAGGGCTCCGAGCTGGTCGGCGATGGCCGTGAGGGGGGCGTCGTAGCGTGCGGCGATGGTGTCGGCCGCGATGGGCTCGCTGAACTCCGCCTGCTGCAGTTCGGGGCTGGTCAGGGCGAGGACGAACCGCGCCCGGTCACGGCCGACGGACTCCAGGTAGTCGCGCGCCCAGCGCACGTCGCCCTTGCTGGTGGAGAACTTGCGGCCCTCCAGCATGTAGTACTGGTTGGTGAGCGTGCGCGTCTTCGGGAGGGGCACCGGCATGCCGTGGCGGGCCGCGAGCAGGGCCAGCGTCACGTAGACGAAGGCGTTGTAGAAGCCGTTGTCGATGCCGATGAACTGGACGAGTTCGTCGCATGCGGCCTGGGTGTCGAGGCGTGCCTGCTGCAGCCAGTACAGGTGGCCGACGTAGATCTCCGGCCAGGCGTTGATGGCCTGCGGCTGGATGTCGGGACCGTCCCACTCGACGGTGATGCCCCAGGCCGTGGGGTAGGTGAGGGGGATGTAGGGCAGCCGTCCGGCGAGCGAGTCGGCGACGACCTTGGCCAGGTCCGGGCGCAGCTGCACGTCGGTGGTCCGGTACCAGTTGGTGATCAGGGACCGGTGGCGTTCGAGGTCGAGGACCCAGATCGAGACGGTGCGCCGCGGCAGGGCGGACGCCGTGTCGGTCACGGGCAGCAGGGCGCCGGGCAGGTTGTAGAGGCCGCAGGCCTCGCAGACGCCGGCCCTGGCGTGGGCGAGGCAGGTGGGGCAGCGGCCCGTGACGAACGCCTCCGCCTTGTACTCGCCGGTGGTGGCGTCGAACGGGAGCTCGACCTCGCGGAGGTCGAACGCGCCGTGCTCCCAGAGCCGGGTGAAGAAGGAGCGGACGAACGTGGTGTAGTCCTCGTCCGGCCGTTCGAAGAGGTCGACGTCGACGCCGGCCAGTTCCAGGGACTTCGTCACGCTCTCCAGCGCGTGCTGGATGAGCTCCTCCGGCGTGGTCCCGAGCCGTTCGGCGGTGGTGACGACATAGGTCTGGTTGTCGTCGGTGCTGGTGGCGAAGGCGACGTCGTGCCCGAGGACCTTCTGGGACCGGGCGCACACGTCACTGTTGAGGACGGGGCCGGCGAGGTGGCCCAGGTGCAGGTCGCCGTTGGGCGTGGGCGGGGAGAAGGTGACGTTGACGCGGCGCGGGGCGGGGACGTCGTCACCGGTGGAGTCGGTCATCACGCGTCCTTGCCGTGGTCGGCGGGCTGGAGCCAGTAGATGCTGACGAAGGTCAGCGGGTCGGACGCGCTGGTGTTCGTGACCTTGTGGTCGGTGCCGTGCGGGATGTAGACGACGTCGCCCGGGGTGATCCCGCGCTCCTCGTCGCCGACCCGCAGGTGGCCCTCGCCGCTGATGAAGATGAAGGTCTCGTCGGTGGCGTGGCCGTGGGGCGTGCTGGACTCGGTCGGCCGGATGGAGCACAGCGTGCTGTTCCACGGCGGGACGACGACGCCGTCCCAGGGGTAGAGCTCGCGGATGTCGCAGCCGTTCTTCCGGATCCGGGCGTCGTGGGCGTCGGTCTTCACGTGCATGAGGAAGGTCCCTTCGATGGGTGCGTAGGAGCCGGCCGGGCCAGGGGGTGTCCTTCGGATCTCGCCTGGCCCGTGCCGCCCGGCACGGGCCAGGCGAGATCCGGGAAGGACGGCCTAGCCGAGGGCGAGCACGCGCCGGATGGTGTCGGGGTGAAACGATTCGTCAGCAACGCCGTAGGCCCCCTTGAAGGTGGCGAGCCGCGAGCCGGCCAGCACCGGGTCGGTGGGCCACGCCTTGGCGTACGCCTTGCGGCGGGCGACGCCTTCGGGGGTGAAGGTCAGGTTCATCGCGGTCCGTACGGAGCCCGAGATGCGCAGGCGGCGCATCCGCTCCTCGCGTTCGTCGACGTACGGCTTGAGGGTCGCCGTCGACCACGTGGTGCTGGACCGCAGCGCCTCCCAGACCAGGCGGGCGTCCCGGAGCGCGATCGAGAGGCCCTGGCCGACCACCGGGTCGGTCCAGCCGGCCGCGTCGCCGATCAGCACCGCGCCGGGGACGGCGGGGCCGTCCGTCCAGGCGTCGTTCATCGGGTAGAAGGCGCAGGACTCCGAGGGGGTGACGGCGGCGAACATGTCGCTGTCGGGGATGCAGTCGAGCTGGAACGCCTTGAGGAAGTCGGCCTGCCGGGTGGGGCCGGAGAAGCGGCCCTTCTGGGCGACGTCGTGCAGCAGGTACAGCCGGGCCTTGGCGCCCGAGCGGGGGAAGACGAAGTAGAGCAGGTCCTTCTCGGTGCCGATCGAGGTGACGTTGGCGGGCCAGTCGTGGAGGTCCTCCACGAGCATGCCGCCGCCCAGTGAGTTCGGCGGCGTCTGGGTCAGGGAGATGCCGAGCTGGCGCCGCACGGTCGAGGTGCGGCCGTCCGCTCCGACGACGAGCCGGCAGGGGACCTCGTACTCGACGTCGTCGTGTTCGTAGCGCACGCTCGGGTTCGCGCCGCCGGTCACCGTGACGTCGCCGATCCCCCGCACGACGGTGGCCCCGGCGTCGGCGGCGGCGGTGGCGAGCGCCTCGCACGCCTCGGGATGACCGACGTCGAGCACGCCGCGGATGCCGGGAAGCATCCGGTCCAGGTGGAGGGCGTTGGCCCAGGCGGTCTCCGGGTCGGTGATCTCGTCGTATCCGACGAAGCGGTCGATGTAGGTGCCGCCCGCGGCGAGCAGCCGCTTCTCCAGGCCGAGGGCGAGGAGTTCGACCACGCCCCAGCAGTTGATCACCTCGCCGCGCACCTTGTCCCGGTAGACGGTCTGCCGTTCCAGGAGCAGGACCTCGTATCCGTCGCCCGCCAGCGCCGCCGCCAGGGCGGACCCGGCTATTCCGCCGCCGATCACCACTGCGTCCACACGCTCAACTGTCGCCATGGAATCCTCCACAGAAGCACGTTCAATGCATTGCCGTATCGACCGCCCCGGAAATGGGCAGCCGGAATTCCGAGCCGGTCGAATCAAGAGGGTTGCCGCAGGACGAAGAGTGCGGCAGCGCACGGGGAAGTCACGGTCGGAAGAACCCCGGGGCCACTCCGGGGAGAGGGGATCCGGCCTGCTGACGGCCGTGTTTCTCGGGGCTCTTCGGGTCACTAGGGGGGAAGCGCCGCCGCTCCGGATCGCCGCGCGGACGCTTTCGGTCGCAGAGGGAACAATCTCGTGGGCCGGTGGAAGTCGACGGTACCCACGCGCTGATCACACACGCCGGTCCCGCCTCCCTCACTGGTCCGTCTTCGGTACGAGTGTCGGTCGCGGCATCCACAATCCGCGCCGAAGCGGGGGGCGGCAATGTCGACTTGCGAAAATCGCACCCCGAATCGGGCAAAGATGCGAATGTCACTCCCGGCTCGAAGACCGGGGACCGGAGGGAGAGGGCCTCGCCGGCGATCCCCGCGTCACCCGACCGGCCTGGTCACGACGGCGCGAGGCGCGAGGGACCGCAGATGCCGCGCTGGATGATGTCCCACATCTGTCTGACCTCTTCCACCGCGCCCGGCTCGCGCGGCTCCTCGTCCCTCTGCTCGCTCTCGGCGCGCGCCCTCACCTCGGCGCCGAGAATCAGGAACCGCGACAGCACCGCCAGATCCTCCGGGCGGACCGCGGCGTGCAGTTGCCCGTCCCGATACGCCTGACTGAAGAGGTCCTGGACGGCGGTGACCCAGGACGTGGCCCAGGCGAGGTCCCCGTCCGGCCGCTCACGGCTGAGCCGCGCCGCGGAGCGGACGGCCGGCTCCTCCTCGAGCAGCCGCGCCAGTTCGAGCGTCACGTCGATGGCCCGGTGCAGCGCGGGCGCCGGGCCCGACGGCAGGGCGGCGAGGGCGGCCCGGGTGACGGCCTGGCCCTTCGCCTGCACAGCGGCCGCCAGTTCACCCTTGGTCGAGAAGTGGAACGTCAGGGCACCCATGGTGATCCCGGCGGCCCGGCAGACCCGGTTCAGTGCGGCGCCGGCGTAGCCGCTCCGGTCGAACTCGGTCGCTGCGGCGTTCACCAAAGCCTGCCGGGTGCGTACCGCCCGTAACTGCCTCGTCATGCATGTCTCCGGTGCGCTGGTGGGTGGGCAACAAGACGGCCCCTTCCGGCGCCGACAGCGAGGACGGCGGACGAGCGCACCACGCGTACGGCAGGCGCCGCGAAGGCGGGGTGCGCCGCCCTGTCCGTCGCCGGATCGGGTCCGATGCTGGAGGGCCGGACGGCCCTCCACGGAAGCGGAACGTACCTGCGGAGCCTGTCTGCGGGCGCTGCCGACGGGCCGGCCTCGTTGTCCAGCGGTCGTGGCGGCAAGTGTGACGTCGCAGGTCAGCGTCGACAACCCCGTCGATCACGGTTGGCCGGTTCAGGCTTCCGGCCCCGGCGGCGCGGGCTGTCGGCGGGTTGGCTGGTTCACTTCGACAAAAAAATAGCAGAAGCTATTATTCTTTCGCCGTCGCCCCCCGAGCCGCACCACGGAGCCCCTTATGATCAACTTCGCGTACGGTGCCGACCGGCTGTCCACCCTGGAGGAAGGGCATCGCGTCGCCGGTTTCGCCGATCAGCTCTTCACCCACTTACCGCGGGCGGACCAGCGCCGCTGGGCCGCCGCCTACCTGACGGGACTCCTGTCGGTCTCCGGCAGGAAGTCCATGCGCAGCCTGGCTGCCGCCATCACCGACTCCCCCACCGCCTCGCAGTCGCTGCACCGCTTCATCAACGCCAGCCCCTGGGACTGGAAGCCGGTCCGGGGCGAGCTGAGGCGCTGGGTCGAGCAGCGGACGCGCCCGAAGGCGTGGACCATCGGTGTCGCCGTGGCGCCCAAACGTGGTGACCAGTCCTGCGGGGTGCACCGCAGGTTCGTGCCGACGCTGGGCCGGACCATCAACTGCCAGGTCGGCATCGGGCAGTTCCTGGCCACCAGCCGCGGTCAGATTCCCGTGGACTGGCGCCTGCACCTGCCGAGCGAGTGGAGTGAGGAGAAGCTGCGCCACCGCACGCGCATCCCGGAAGCCGTCCACCCCCTTCCCGCCTGGGCCCAGGTGCTCGACCTGGCCGACACGCTGGCCGCCGACGATTCCCCGGCCCTCCCGCTCGTGGCGGATCTGCGCGAGTACAAGGAGTCCGACCGACTCCTCCTCGGGCTGCGGCAGCGCGCCCACGACTTCGTCGTCGCCGTCCCCGGCAGCCTGGCCGTCCAGCCTCCCGCCACGGCCCGTCCGTCCGATCCGGCCGCCGACGGTTGCGCCGCGCCGATCAGCGCGCGCCGTTTCCTGGAGACGGAAGGCGAACTGCTCCGCTCGGTCCTGGGGGCGAGCCACCTTCGCTCCTCCGGCCTGACCCGTGTGGTCACCGGCTTGGTACGCCTCCCCCGCGGGCCGCAGCCCCAGCGCTTCTACCGGCTGTTCTACGAAGTCCCCCGCGACGGCGAGCAGTCCACCGCACTGTGGCTCACCACCCTCGTCCACCTGTCGATGGAGGAGCTTCTGGAACTGGCGGCCCTGCCGGCCACCACCCCCCGCGCGATGCGCCGGCTGGAGGGCAGCTTCGGACTCCAGGACTTCGAGGGCAGGTCCTATCCCGGCTGGCACCGCCATGTGACGCTGGTGTCGGCGGCCTGCGGTTTCCAGGAACTGTCGGAGGTCGACCCGGCCGGCCTCGCCGGCGTCATTCCCCCCGCCCGGCTGATCAGGTCGCCCCGGCGACCGGAGCGGCTTCCGGTCTGACGCACGCGGTCTCACGCATACGGTCTGAGGCGCGCCGCCTCACGCATGCGATCTGACGCGCGCGGCCTGACGCGCGGTCCCCCGCATACGGTCTGACGCGCGCGGCCTCACGCGGCGGGCCCGGTGGCGCAGGTCCCGTGGCACGCGTTCCGTGCCACGGGACGGGGGTTCACCCGCACTCCCCCAGACCCGGATCCGGCCGGCGCGCGAGCACCGCGCGGGCCGCCGCGGTTCCTCCGGCGCGGCGCGCGCACTACCGCGCCGGGCGGTTCACACCGCGCTCCACCCGCCGTCCACCGCCACCGCTCCGCCGGTGACGAACGACGCCCGGGCACTGCACAGCCACAGCGCGGCCTGCGCGATCTCCTCCGGATCCGCCAGCCGCTTCTGCACCGCGCGTCCGGTCAGCCTCAAGACCGCCTCGGCGGTGCCGTCCAGGTACGGCTCCAGCTGGTCGGTGCGGGTGGCTCCCACCGTCAGCGCGTTCACCCGGATGCCCGCGGCCCCGTACTCCGCCGCGGCGGCTCGGGTGAGGCCGATGACCGCGTGCTTGGCCGCGATGTACGGGGCCGACGCGCCCGTCGCCGAATGCCCGGCGACGCTGGACGTGTTGACGATCGCGCCACCGTGTTCCTGGCGCAGCATGACGGGGATCTGCTGGCGCATGCAGTTCCAGACGCCCCGTACGTTGACGTCCATGACCGTGTCGTAGACGTCCTCGTGCAGTTCGTGCAGGACGGGGCCGAACGCCCCCTCGCCGGCGTTGTTGAAGGCCGCGTCCAGCGAGCCGAACTCCGCGACCGCCCGGGAGACGGCCTCCCCCACCTCCTCGGGTATCCGCACGTCTCCGGGGACGGCCAGGGCCCTCCCCCCGTCCGCGCGGATCGCCCCGGCCAGTTCCCGCAGTCTCTCCTCGCGCCGGGCCACCAGCACGACGGCCGCGCCCTCCCTGGCGAAGAGCGTCGCGGCGGCGGCCCCGATGCCGCTCGACGCTCCGGTGATCATGACGGTGCGATCCTGTAACGCTCCCCCTGTGTGTGACATAGCCAGATTGAACGCCATGCACGGCGGGCGCGGCACTCCTCAGCGGGCGTTCAAGTGCGATTCACGCCATCCGAAGGTGAACCGTCCTCGTCGAAGCGCACCGTCTCGACGACCCTGCTCGCACACTCCTCGCTGGCGACGAGCGGCAGCAGCAGGACCCACATCTGCCGGATGCGCTCCGGCAGGTCCCGTCGCCCGCTGTCGAGCTGGGCGTTCATCTGCGCCCCGGTACAGGCGTTCACCACGAGCTGCGCCAGCGACCGCACCTCCACGTCCGGCCGCAGCTCGCCGTTCTCGCTGCCCTGGTACAGGAACGGCAGGAGCACCTCCGCCCACTGCCGGTAGGAGTTGTCCTGCTCCCCGGAGACGAAGTACTCCTGGTCCATCACCAGTCGGGCGCCCGCCAGCAGTAAAGGGTCCTCCCGCAACTGCGTCGCCCACGCCATGGTGATGTCCACGGCCCCCTGCACGCCGGCGGACGTGGACCGGGTCACCAGCTCGGGCTGGCTCCGGACGATCTCACGGGCGAGCTCCTCCTTCGACTCGAAGTGGAAGTACAGCGCCCCCAGCGTCAGGTTCGCCCGTCTCGTGATCTTGCTGACGCTCGCCCCGGCGAACCCGAGTTCGGCGAAGACCTCGGCGCCCGCTCTCAGGATGGCCGCACGTGTCCGAACACTCCGCTCTTGCTGCGCCATGCATCCGCCTCCACTGCCTCTCGACAAATAAACATAATCATCTCTATGTTACGCGCAAGGGTCCATCGCACTGTTGTCTGCAGCAGCCGCGTGCACCCAACCCGCATCGTTCCAGGGGGAACACCCGATGAACATCACAACTGGCTTAATCACGCCTCTCGAGGACATCCAGCACGCCCCCAAGACTCTGACCCGAAAGACCGCGCCCGATCAGGCGTTCCTGTCGGGATGGCGCAGCCACGGTGACGGCGTCTCCCACACCGTCATCGCCGACTGGCCCGCGCGTCACCCCTTCTACACCTCCCACGACGGGCACTACCACCCCCTCCTCCTGTCCGAGACGATCCGCCAGTCGCTCTCCCTGTTGTCCCATGTCGCCCACGACGTACCCCTCGACTTCCGCCTCGCCTGGGAGTCCTACGACTGCTCCGTCGTCCCGGCGGCCATGCGGATCCGACCGGCGCCGGCCGTCGTGCACCTGACGGTCTCCCACACCGAGGTGACCCACCATCGCCTGGGATCCGTCCGCCTGGCCACGCAGATCACCGCGGCGCGCGACGGGGAACCCCTCGGCATCGCCCGCGTCCGCTACACCGCTCACCCTCCCGCGATATACGACAGGCTGCGCGGGGCCTACGCGGACGCGCAGGCCAGCACCGCGCGCGCCCTCCCCCTCGGGCCCGCCCTCGACGACACCACCCGGGGCCGGCAGACCTCGCTCGACGACGCCGTCCTGAGCCCGCTCGGAGAGTCGCACCGCTGGCAGCTGCGCGTGAACACCGCCAACCGCTCCTTCTTCGACCACGCACACGACCACATACCGGGGCTGGTGTTCCTCGAAGCCGCCGCCCAGGCCACTCAGGCCCTGTCCGACGCCGCCCAGACCGTCCCCACCGAGTTCGACGCCCGGTTCCTCCGCTACGTCGAGCTGGACTCGCCCTGCTGGGTCGAGGCGACCCCGCTGCGCCGCAGCAAGAGCGGAGTCGTCCGCACCGAGGTCACCGGACACCAGACCGGCGCGAAGGTCTTCTCCGTGCACGTGACCGCGCGCGAGCACGCCTGAGACCCCGGCGCCCGGCGGCATGGTGACCGCTGCCGCTGCTCAGCGCCCCTGCGGCAGGTGGCGGACCGGCACACGAACCGCCACCACCCGACCCTCGGCCCGCGCCCCTCCGCTCCGGAGGGGCGCGGGCCGACGGCGTTGCGCATCGTCACCGCGAACACGAGGGCGGGACGGACCTGCCTTTCGGCGGACCGAGCCCTTCCATTATATCCGATTCGTCCCCCATCGGACGTGAAGCACGTCACCCTGCGTAAGCCTTTCCGCATGGACCGGAGGCTCCCGGGCAGGCGGCCGATTCACCGGGCGACCGGTAGGGGGATTCGGAGAACGGAAGGCCAGGCACAAGGTGACGGCAGCACAACAGACCATTCATGTGGGCGGAGAGTGGCGCGCGGCCCTGTCCGGAGCGACGCGCGAGATCATCGATCCCGCCGACGCGACCGCGTTCGCGGTCGTGGCCGAGGGCGGTGCCCAGGACGTGGACGACGCCGTGGCCGCGGCGCGGGCCGCCTTCGACGACGGTTCCTGGCCCCGGACGCCGGTCGCCGAGCGCGCCGCGCTGCTGCGGCGGGTCGCCGACCTGCTGCAGCGCGACCGCGAGCGGATCGGCGCCCTGGAGAGCCAGGACGCGGGAAAGACGCTGGAGGAGGGCCGCGTCGACGTCGACTGCGTCCGCGACGCCTTCCTCTACTTCGCCGGCCTCGTCGCGGACGAGGACGCCGGGGGGCGGATCGTCGACGCCGGGTCCGAGGACATCCGCAGCGTCGTCGTGCACGAGCCCGTCGGGGTCTGCGCCCTGATCACACCGTGGAACTATCCGCTGCTGCAGGCCAGCTGGAAGATCGCGCCCGCTCTCGCGGCCGGCAACACGTTCGTCATCAAGCCCAGCGAGATCACCCCGCTGAGCACCGTCCTCCTGGTCGAACTCCTTCTGGAGGCCGGACTCCCCCTTGGAGCGGCCAACATCGTCACCGGCCCCGGTGCCACCGTCGGCGCACGGCTCGCCGAGCATCCCGACGTCGACCTCGTCTCCTTCACGGGAGGGCTGGTCAGCGGAACGAAGGTCGCGAAGGCCGCCGCCGACAGCGTGAAGAAGGTGGCGCTCGAACTCGGCGGGAAGAACCCCAACGTCGTCTTCGCCGACTCCTGCGCGACGCCCGAGGACTTCGACACCGCCGTCGACCAGGCGCTCAACGCCGCGTTCATCCACAGCGGCCAGGTCTGCTCCGCCGGTTCTCGCCTGATCGTCGAGGAATCGCTGCGCGAGCGTTTCGTCGCCGAACTCTCCCGCCGGGCCGCGCACATCAGGCTGGGGCGCGGGTCCGAGGAGGGGGTTGAGTGCGGTCCGCTGGTCTCCGCTGCCCAGCTCGCGAGGACCGAGGAGTACGTCGCCTCGGCCCTCGCCGAGGGCGCCGTGCTGCGGGCGGGCGGCGAGAGGCCGGCCGGTCCCGGCTACTTCTTCCGGCCCACGGTCCTCGACCGCTGCGACCGAGGCATGCGGGTCGTCCGCGAGGAGGTCTTCGGCCCCGTCCTCACCGTCGAGACCTTCCGGACGGAGGCGGAGGCCGTGGCCCTCGCCAACGACACGGAGTTCGGTCTCGCCGGAGCGGTGTGGACGTCGGACCAGGACCGCGCCCGGCGGGTCGCGGCCCGCCTGCGGCACGGCACCGTCTGGATCAACGACTTCCACCCCTACCTGCCGCAGGCGGAATGGGGCGGCTTCGGAAAGTCGGGCATCGGCCGCGAGCTGGGCCCCGGCGGTCTCGCCGAGTACCGAGAGGCCAAGCACATCTACCAGAACCTCGCCCCGCGCCCCGTGCGCTGGTTCGCGGGCGGGACGCAGAAGGACAGGGCATGAACGACCAGCACGTGTACGACTACGTCGTCGTCGGCGGCGGTACCGCCGGTTCGGTGATCGCCTCCCGGCTGACCGAGGACCCCGACCTCTCCGTCGCCGTCATCGAGGGCGGCCCCAGTGACGTCGGCCGCGACGACGTCCTCACCCTGCGCCGCTGGATGGGCCTGCTCGGCGGCGAGCTGGACTACGACTACCCCACGACCGAGCAGCCCCGGGGCAACTCGTCCATCCGCCACAGCCGCGCCCGGGTGCTGGGCGGCTGCTCCTCGCACAACACCCTCATCGCGTTCAAGCCCCTCCCCTCCGACTGGGACGAATGGGCCGAGGCGGGTGCCGAGGGGTGGGACGCCGCCGCCATGGACCCGTACTTCGCCCGGCTGCGCAACAACATCGTTCCCGTCGGCGAAGCCGACCGGAACGCGATCGCGAAGGACTTCGTCGAGGCCGCGCACACGACCCTGGGCGTACCGCGGGTGGAGGGCTTCAACCGTGCGCCCTTCGACGAGGGCGCCGGCTTCTTCGACCTCGCGTACCACCCGGAGACCAACAAGCGGTCCTCCGCCTCGGTCGCCTATCTGCACCCCTTCCTGGATCGGCCGAACCTGCACATCGCCCTGGAGACCTGGGCGTTCCGCCTGGAGTTCGAGGGCGTCCGCGCGACCGGCGTGCACGTCCGCACGAAGGAGGGCACGGAGCACGTCGTACGGGCCCGGCGGGAGATCCTCGTGTGCGCGGGCGCCGTGGACACCCCGCGCCTGCTGCTGCACTCCGGCGTCGGGCCGCGGGCCGACCTGGAGAAGCTCGGCATCCCCGTCGTGCACGACCTGCCGGGCGTGGGAGAGAACCTGCTCGACCATCCCGAGTCGGTGATCGTGTGGGAGACCCACGGCCCGATCCCCGAGAACTCGGCGATGGACTCGGACGCCGGTCTGTTCGTCCGCCGGGACCCGGCGGTCGAGGGGCCGGACCTGATGTTCCACTTCTACCAGATCCCCTTCACCGACAACCCCGAGCGACTGGGTTACGAACGGCCCGCGCACGGCGTGTCGATGACGCCCAACATCCCCAAGCCGCGCAGCCGCGGCCGGCTCTACCTGACGAGCGCCGACCCCGAGGACAAGCCGGCACTCGACTTCCGGTACTTCACCGACGAGGACGACTACGACGGCAGGACGCTCGTCGACGGGATCCGCATCGCCCGGCAGATCGCGGCGAGCGAGCCGCTGGCCGGATGGCTGAAGCGCGAGGTCTGCCCGGGACCCGAGGTGACCTCCGACGAGGAGCTCAGCGCCTACGCCCGGCACGTCGCGCACACCGTCTACCACCCGGCCGGCACCTGCCGGATGGGAGGTGCGGACGACGAACTCGCCGTCGTCGCCCCGGACCTGCGGATCCGCGGCCTGGACGGCATCCGCGTCGCCGACGCGTCCGTCTTCCCGACCATGACCGCGGTCAACCCCATGATCGGCGTGCTGATGGTCGGCGAGAAGTGCGCCGACCTGCTGGGAGGTACCACCCGATGATCACCGCGACCACTCCGGCGGACACCACGTCCGCGCCCGGACCCGCCGACGGGTCCGTCTTCTCCGTGCGCGGGCTCTGGAAGGTCTTCGGACCGAAGGCCGAGCGCGTTCCGGCCGACCCGGAACTCGCCCGGCTCGACGCCACGGAACTGCGCGAGCGCTCCGGCTGCACCGCCGCCGTACGCGATGTCTCCTTCGACGTCGCCAAGGGCGAGGTCTTCGTCGTCATGGGCCTCTCGGGCTCGGGCAAGTCGACCCTCGTACGCTGCCTGACCAGGCTCGTCGAGCCGACGTCCGGCACGATCTCGATCGACGGCGAGGACATCCTGTCCATGGACTCCGGCCGTCTGCGCGAGCTGCGCAGGCACCGGGCCGCCATGGTCTTCCAGCACTTCGGTCTCCTGCCGCACCGCACCGTGCTCGACAACGTCGCCTACGGGCTGGAGATCCAGGGCGTGAGCCGGAGCGAACGACGTGACCGGGCGGCGGAGTTCGTCGCCAAGGTCGGCCTGGAGGGCATGGAACAGCGCCGTCCGGCCCAGTTGTCCGGCGGTCAGCAGCAGCGCGTCGGTCTGGCCCGCGCCCTGGCCGTGGACCCGGAGGTCCTGCTGTTCGACGAGCCGTTCAGCGCGCTGGACCCGCTGATCCGCCGGGACATGCAGGAGGAGGTCGTCCGCCTGCACCGCGAGGAGGGGCGCACGATGGTCTTCATCACGCACGACCTCGGCGAGGCGCTGAAGCTCGGCGACCGCGTCGCGCTGATGCGCGACGGCCGGATCGTGCAGATCGGCACGCCGGAGGAGATCGTGGGCTCCCCCGCCGACGACTACGTCAGGGACTTCGTCCGGGACGTGCCGCGCGAACAGGTGCTGACCGTCCGCTCGGCGATGCGGCCCGCGCCGCCCGAGGAGAGCGGCTCAGGTCCCGCGCTCGCCCCGGGTGCCACCGTCCAGGAGGCCATCGAGGCCGTCGCCCGCACGGGCGAGAGCGCTCGCGTCGTCGAGAACGGCCGCTGCCTCGGCGTGGTGGACCACGCCGCGCTCCTCGCCGTCGTCGCCGGCGTCCCGGCCGCGCCGGGCAGGGCGGTGGCCTGATGTACAGCCATACGACCTGGCCGCCGCCGTGCGGCGGGCCCGGTGCCGGCGCCCGGGGAGAGCGCCGCGACACCCGACGCCCCGGTCCCACGGCCGCCGCACCGGACCCCACCCGACGGGGGGCCGGACACGGCCCCCTGTCGTCCACCGTCCGGACGCCCGGCGAGGGACGGTGGACGCGATGACCGTGACCACCCCTCCCGGCCGCGTGGCCACCGGCGGGAACGGAACCGGCGCCGCCCGGGCCACCGCGCCGCACGCGCTCACCCGGTACCGCGGCCCGCTCATCGCCGCGGGCACGCTTCTCGCGGTTCTGCTCGGCGCCGTCCTCCTGGGCGGCGGCGGCTGGCCGGGAGCCCTCGCGGTCGACGTCTCGGCTCCGCTGGAGCGTGGCAGTGACTGGATCGTCGACAACCGCGACAGCCACCCCCTGTTCCTCTATTTTCTCGGACATGTGAGCAACGCGGTCGTCCTCGCGGTCCGCGCGGTCTACCTGGTGCTGCTCGCCCTCGGCTGGGCGGGCGTCATCGCCGCCGTGGGACTGGTGGCCTGGCGGGTCGCGGGCGTCAGGCTCGCGTCGGCCTCCGCCGCCGCCCTCGCCGTGTGCGGAGTGCTCGGCATGTGGGTGCCCACCATGCAGACCCTCGCCCTGATGGTGGTCGCCGTCGCCGCTTCGGTGCTGCTCGGCGGCCTGCTCGGGCTGGCCGCCGGCCTGTCGGACCGTATGCACCGCGTGCTGCGACCGGTCCTCGACACGATGCAGGTGCTGCCTGCCTTCGCCTATCTGCTGCCCGTGGTCCTGGTGTTCGGCATCGGCGTACCCGCGGCCGTGCTCGCCACCGTGGTGTACGCGGCCCCGCCGATGGCCCGTCTCACCGCGCTCGGGCTGCGCGGCGCGGACGCCGGCGTCATGGAGGCGGCCGCGTCCCTCGGCGCGACGGGAAGGCAGCGGTTGCTCACGGCCCGGCTTCCGCTGGCCCGCAGGGAACTCCTGCTCGGCGTCAACCAGTCGATCATGATGGCGCTCGGCATGGCCGTGATCGCGTCCGTCATCGGAGCGGGCGGCCTCGGCGACCGCGTGTACCAGGCACTCGCCACCGTCGACGTCGGTGCCGCGCTCGCCGCCGGTGTACCGGTCGTGCTGCTCGCCGTCGTCCTGGACCGCGTCACCGCCGCGGCGGGAGAGCGCGTCGGGGCGGTTCCCGCACGACGGAGAGGGCTCGGACGGGCCGTCGCCCTCGGGACGACCGCGGTCGTCGCCGTGGCGGGTCGCCTGTCGGACCGGCTCTCCTGGCCCGACGCGTGGACGGCCGACATCGCCGGGCCCGTGAACGCGGGGGTCGACTGGATGACCGCGCACCTCTACTCCGGCGTACCGGTCGTCGGCGGCACCGCCGACTGGGCGGCACGCTTCACCGGCTGGGTCCTCAACCCCCTGCGGGACGGCCTGCAGTGGCTGCCGTGGTGGGCGGTCCTGCTGGCGGTCGGCGCGCTCGCCCTGCTCATCGGGACGTGGCGCACGGCCGCGACGGCCGTCCTCGCGATGGCGGCGATCGGAGTGCTCGGCGTCTGGGACCCGGCCCTCGACACGCTCTCGCAGGTGCTGGCCGCCGTCGCCGTGACGCTGCTGCTGGGCGTCACGCTGGGGATCGCCGCCGCGCGCGGCACACGTCTGGGGCGGGCCCTGCGACCGGTGCTCGACGTCTTCCAGACCATGCCTCAGTTCGTCTACCTGATCCCCGTCGTCGCCCTGTTCGGCGTGGGCCGCGCCCCGGCGGTGGCGGCCGCCGTGATCTACGCACTGCCCGCCGTCGTCCGGATCACGGCGCAGGGCGTGCGAGGGGTGGACCCGGCCGCGATGGAGTCCGCGCGCTCCCTGGGCGCGACCGGCCGGCAGCAGCTGTTCCAAGTCCAGCTCCCCCTGGCCCGACCGGCGTTGCTGCTCGCGGTCAACCAGGGCGTGGTGCTCGTGCTCGCCGTGGTCGTCATCGGCGGCCTGGTGGGCGGGGGAGCGCTCGGGTACGACACGGTCTTCGGTCTCGCCCAGGGCGATCTGGCCACCGGTCTGGTCGCCGGCGCGGCGATCGTCTGCCTGGGGCTGACGCTCGACCGCGTCACCCAGCCCACGGAACGCCGCGCACCTGCCGGAAAGGGGGCCTGAGATGGCTCGCACTCGTCTCGCCGCGCTCGTGACCGCGGCCGCCCTGGCGGCCGGTCTCACCGGCTGCGGCGCCGCCGACATGACCCGCCAGGCGTCGCCGTACGCCGACGCGAAGGGCTCCCGCACGGTGACGCTGTCCGTGCAGTCCTGGGTGGGTGCCCAGGCGAACGTCGCCGTCGCCGGGTATCTGCTGGAGCACGAGCTCGGCTACCGGGTGGACACCGTCCAGATCGACGAGGTGCCCGCCTGGGACGCGCTCAGCCAGGGCCGGGTGGACGCCATCCTGGAGGACTGGGGCCACCCGGACCAGGAGAAGCGGTACATCGACGACAAGGGAACCATCGAGCGGGGCGGCGACCTCGGGGTGACCGGTCACATCGGCTGGTACGTGCCGACGTACTTCGCCGAGCAGCACCCGGACGTCACCGACTGGAGGAACCTCGACCGGTACGCCGACGCGTTCCGCACCGCGGAGAGCGGCGGCAAGGGCCAGCTGATGGACGGGTCCCCGTCCTACGTCACGAACGACAAGGCGCTCGTGAAGAACCTGGGCCTCGACTACCAGGTCGTCTTCGCGGGCTCGGAAGCGGCGCAGATCACGCAGATCCGGCAGTTCGCCAAGGACAGGAAGCCGTTCCTGACCTACTGGTACAAGCCCCAGTGGCTGTTCGAGAAGGTCCCCATGACGGAGGTGAGGCTGCCGGCCCACACGGAGGGCTGCGACGCCGACCCGGACAAGGTGGCGTGCGCCTACCCGCACACGCCTCTGCAGAAGTTCCTCAACGCCCGCTTCGCCGAGGGCGGTGGTGACGCCGCCGCCTTCCTGAAGAAGTTCCGCTGGACGACCGACATGCAGAACGACGTCGCCCTGATGATCGCCGAGGAGAAGCTGTCCCCGCAGGAGGCGGCCGGCCGGTGGGTGAAGGCGAACGAGTCCACCTGGCGGGCCTGGCTCCCGTCCTGACGCCGACGAGGGGCCCGGCCTGGTGGCCGGGCCCCTCGGGCGACGGGTGGGTCACCGGCGGCGGAGCCGCGCCGTCAGGGTGTGGCAGGCGAGGAGGACGACGGTGAAGGCGAGGCCGATGCCGGCGGCCTGCCGCATGTCGGGTACCTCCACCGCCGTCGCCGCCACGGCCAGGACCCCCAGGACGGCGACGGCCGCGAGCTTGTCGCCGCCGCGGACGCTGAAGCCGGTGAACTCCGCCGGGTGCGCCTTCCGGTGGCGGCGGAAGGCGACGTACGAGGCCAGGATCAGCAGCCACACGAGCAGCACCGCGAAGATCGCGATCGACATCAGGATGCCGAACAGACCGCTGACGTCGTAGAAGGCGAGCAGGGCCGCCGCGGCGATGCCCAGGGTGGAGGCGGCGAGGGCGGACGCGGGCACGCCGCGCCGGCTGAGCCGGGCCAGCGGGGCGGGGGCGAGGCCGTCGGCCCCGAGGGAGTGCAGCAGCCGGGAGGCACCGTACAGGTGCGCGTTGGCGGCGGACATGGCGGCGATGAGGACGACCGCGTTGGTGACGGTCGCCGCGGCGGGCACGCCGACCTCGGTGAAGACGCGGACGAACGGGCTGGACTCGACACTGCCGTCGCCGCCCGCCAGGGTGCGCCACGGGATCAGGGCGAGGACGAGCAGGATGGACAGCAGGTAGAAGAAGGCGAGGCGCCCTGCCAGCTGGCGCATCGCGGTGCGGATGGTGCGCTGCGGGTCGGCCGCCTCGGCGGAGGCGATGGCGACGACCTCGAAGCCGGCGTAGGCGAACATCACCACGGACATGGCCAGCCAGATCGAGCCGGCCCCGTGGGGCAGGAAGCCTCCGTCGTCGGTCAGGTGCGCGAATCCGGTGGCCGGCGTGTCCGGCAGGCCGAAGAGGGCCAGCAGGGCGGCGCAGAGGACGAAGGCGCAGAGGGCGACGACCTTCACGGTGGAGAGCCAGAACTCGGTGGTGCCGAAGGACCGGACCGAGATCACGTTGACGGCGAGGACCACCGCGGCGATGACCAGGATGGCCGCCGACATCGGCACCTCGGGCCACCACCAGCCGATGTAGAGGGCGGAGGCGACGACCTCGGTGCCGATGACGACGACGGCGCTGAACCAGTACAGCCAGCGGCTGAGGAAGCCCGCCCAGGGTCCGAGATAGCGGTGGGCGACGGTGCCGAACGAACCCTGGACGGGGTGGGCGGCGGACATCTCGCCGAGCAGCACGGCGATGATCGCGACGAGCACCGCGCCGATGACGTACGAGACGATCACGGCGGGGCCCGCGACCGATATCGCGGAGCCGGAGCCGAGGAAGAGGCCGGTGCCGAGCGCGGAGCCCAGCCCGATCATGGTGGTCTGGCGGTGGGTGAGGGAGCGGACCAGGCCGCCCTCGGCTCCGGGAGCCGGTCTGCGGCTCCCGTCGGCGTCGGCTCCGCCGTCGGCGCCGTCGGCGGTCGGGGCGGGGGGCGCTGATTCGGGGGATGCGGTCATGGCGGTGTGACCCTTCTGCGCGGGGAGGGTGGGATGCGGGGGGGGCGGGGAGGGGTGGTGCCCGGCCGGCCGGGGGTCAGAACTCGCTGGTGCGGAACGGCTTCGCGGGGGCGTCGAGGTCGGGCTTGCCGAGGACCTTCGACGAGAGGGCGTAGATGCCGTGGTTGGTCAGGGCCCAGGCGATGTTGCGGTCCCACTCGACGTAGATCCCGTGGGTCTGGTTGCCGTAGGCGTAGTCGGCGGTGTCCCGGCCGTACGCCTTGGGAACGAAGTACGCCGAGATCTCCGGGGCGGACGGGTCGGAGACGTCGAAGAGCTGGACGCCCGCGTTGTAGAAGCCGTATCCGAGGACTCCGGCGTGGTGCTTGCCCGGGTTGGTGTAGTAGCCGGTGCGCTTGGGGCCGAAGCTGCCGCGCCGCTGGCAGTAGTCGGTGAGGCCGGAGGTCTTCGGCGGGACGGGGCGGGGCAGGGTGCCGACGACGCGCGGGCGGGCGGGGTCGCGGACGTCGATCTGGTAGACGTCCTTGTAGGGCTCGTAACAGTCCTCGGTCAGCGGGTAGCCGGAGTAGTAGATCATTCCGGTCTTCTCGTACTGGGAGACGTCGATGTTGTCGCCCTCGGTGCCCGCGACCGAGGCCGGCAGGTCGAGGTGGCCGACGGTCCGCAGGTGCGCGGGGTCGGAGACGTCGAGGACGGTGAGGCCGTACCCGCCCATCGCGGCGAAGGCGTACCGCCCGCCCTTCTCCACGGGCTTGGGGAGGAAGAGCGGCATCCGGGCGCCCATCCAGCTGGTGCGGTTGCCGCAGCGCGGGTTCTTCCGGTAGGCGGCGTCCTCGCCGGTGCGCTGGCCCGGCAGGTGCCAGGTGTCGAGGAGCTTCGGGTGCGCCGGGTCGGACATGTCCCACGACTGGTAGCCGGCCGAGTGCAGGTTGGTCGGGTACTCGGTCCCGGAGTAGCTGTCGTCGGGGGCGGTGGCGAGGAACATGTACCGGCCGCCCGTCCAGTAGGGGACGTCGATGGAGCCGGAGCCCTGCTGGGGGGTGGCGGGGTCGCTGCGCAGCGGGTCCCGCTGGGTGGCGTCGGTGGAGACGGTCGCGAGCAGCTTCCAGTCCTTCTTGCGCGGACCGTCGAGGCGGTAGACCTTGAAGCCCTTGAGTCCGGGCTTGGCGCGCAGTTTCCGGACGCCGTCGGGGTTGCCGTACTTGTCGAGCGGCGGGTGGTCGGAGAGTTCCGAGATCTGTCGCTTGCTCTCGAAGCTCTGCACCATGACGTACGCGCCGAGCTTGCGGTTCCACTGGACCGTGGAGGCGCCCCAGTAGTCGTGGGCGGCCCAGTCGCCGTTCGCGCGGGTCTCGTCGCCGCCGACGTCCTCGCGGCTCAGCTTCTCGACGACCCTCACCTTCCTGACATCGGTGATGTCGTAGACGCGGCCCTCGGAGCGGTCGTACTGGAAGAGGTAGCGGCGGCCGTGGAAGTCGACGACGTTCTGCCAGGTGTGGAAGTAGTCGGGGGTGAAGTCGGCTCCCTCGTAGGCGGCCTCGACCTTCATGTTCTTGATGTACGCGCGGGTGTCGTACTGGTCGGCGCGGCCGGGGAAGGGGTGGTCGGACTCCTCGTCGACCGGCGTCAGGGAGGGGTGGCGGAACGTGCCGTCGAGCTGCATCCCGTAGGCGCCGGGGTCGGCCGGGCCGGGGCGGCGGTCACCGCAGACGTCCCGCACGTGGGGGTCGGCGGCGACGGCCGGCGTGGCGGAGGTGCCGGGGGCGAGCAGCGTGGCCGTGGCGGCGGCCGCGACGAGGGCGGCGAGCACCGTGGTGCCGCGGGTGAGGCGCATGGACGGTCCTTTCGGGGGCTGCGCGGGAGGAGGGTGGCGGGGGCCGGGGCGGCCGGGGTGGTCAGGTGACCGTCGGACGGGCCTGGAACGCGTCGGCCCGGTGGGCGCCGGTGAGCGCGATGTCGCGGAGCTCGGCCACCGCGCGCAGGACGTCCTCGTGGCTGACGTACAGGGCGTTGAAGCCGAAGCGCAGCAGGTCGGGGGCGCGCATGTCGCCGATGACGCCGCGGGCGGTCAGCGCGGCGATCAGCGGGTACGCGTCGGGGTGGCGGAGCGCGACCTGGCTGCCGCGCCGGTGGGGATCGCGCGGGGTGACGGAGGTGAAGCCGAGCCCGGCGAGGAGGGTGTCGGCGCATTCCTGGAAGAAGCCGGTGAGCGAGAGGCTCTTCTCCCGGACGGTCTTCATCTCGACACCGTCGAAGGCGGTGAGCGCGGCCTCCAGGGCGAGCAGGGAGAGCAGGGCGGGCGTGCCGATCCGGGCGCGGGTGATGGAGTCGGCCGGGGTGTAGGTGCCGGACATGGCGAACGGTCGGGCGTGTCCGTGCCAGCCGGTGAGCGGATGGTCGAAGGTGGCCTGGTGGCGGTGGGCGACGTAGGCGAAGGCGGGGGCGCCGGGTCCCCCCGAGAGGTACTTGTAGCCGCAGCCGACGGCGAAGTCGGCTTCGGCCGCGTCGAGTTCGACGGGGAGGGCGCCGGCCGCGTGACACAGGTCCCAGTGCGCGAGCGCGCCGGCCTGGTGGGCGGCGGCGGTGAGGGCTGCCATGTCGTGGAGTTCGCCGGTCCGGTAGTCGACGGGGGCGTACGCGGCGACGGCGACGTCCCCGGCCTCGGCGGCGAGCACGTCGGCGGCGTCCCGGGCGGGGACCCTGCGTACTTCGAGGCCGAGCAGGCGGCCGACCGAGTCGGCGATGTACTGGTCGGTCGGGAAGTGGTCGGGGTCGGTGAGCAGCAGGCGCCGGCCGGGGCGCGCGCGGGCGGCGGCCGTCAGCGTGTCGAAGAGCTGGACGCTGGTGGAGTCGCCGGCGACGATCTGGCCGGGGGCGGCGCCGACCAGGCGGCCGATGGCGTCGCCGGTGCGGACGGGGGCGTCCCACCAGCCGTTGGCGTTCCAGGAGCGGATGAGGTCGGTGCCCCACTGCCGGTGGACGGCGTCGTCGACGGCGGCGGGGACGGCGGCGGGCAGGGCGCCGAGGGAGTTGCCGTCGAGGTAGACGACGTCCTCGGGGAGGAGGAAGCGGTCACGGACGTCGGCGAGCGGGTCGGCGGCGTCCAGGGCGACGGCACGTGCGGTGAGGTCGGGCGGCGTCATGCGAGGGCTCCGGGGGCGGAGGGGACGGGGGTGTCGGGGTGTCGGGCGAGATCGAGGGCGATGTCCGTCAGGAGGTCCTCCTGGCCGCCGACCAGGCGGCGGCGGCCCGCTTCGACGAGCAGGTCCCGGGTGTCGAGGCCGTGGCGGGCGGCGGTGGTCTCGGCGTGCCGCAGGAAGCTGGAGTACACGCCGGCGTAGCCGAGGGTGAGGGTCTCCCGGTCGACGCGCACGGGCCGGTCCTGGGTGGGGCGGACGAGTTCCTCGGCGGCGTCCATGAGGGGGAAGAGGTCGCAGCCGTGCCCGATGCCCATGAGGTCCAGGACGGCGACGACGGGTTCGAGGGGCGCGTTGCCGGCGCCGGCGCCCTGTCCGGCGAGGGAGGCGTCGACGCGGTGGGCGCCGGCCTCGACGGCGACGATGCTGTTGGCCACGCCGAGGCCGAGGTTGTGGTGCGCGTGGATGCCGATCTCGGTGTCCGGGTCGAGGACGTCGCGGTAGGCGCGGACGCGGTCGCGCACGCCGTCCATGGTGAGCCGGCCCCCGGAGTCGGTGACGTACACGCAGTGGGCGCCGTACGACTCCATCAGCTGTGCCTGGGCGGCGAGTTCGGCAGGTGGGGCGAGGTGGGACATCATCAGGAAGCCGGAGACGTCCATGCCGAGCTCGCGGGCGAGCGCGATGTGCTGGGCGGCGATGTCGGCCTCGGTGCAGTGGGTGGCGACGCGCACGGAGGTGACGCCGAGGGCGTGGGCGCGGCGCAGGTCGTGGGCGGTGCCGATGCCGGGCAGCAGCAGGGTGGTGAGGCGGGCCCGGTCGAGGACTCCGGCGGCGGCCTCCAGCCACTCCCAGTCGGTGTGGGCGCCGGGTCCGTAGGTGACCGAGGATCCGGAGAGGCCGTCGCCGTGGGCGACCTCGACGGCGTCGACGCCGGCCGCCTCCAGGGCGGCGGCGATGGCCGTGACCTGTGCGAGGGTGTAGCGGTGGGAGACGGCGTGCATGCCGTCCCGGAGGGTGACGTCCTGGACGTAGACCCGGTTCATCGGTTCCGGCTCCGTTCGGCCAGGCGCTCGGCGGTGCGCAGCGCGGCGGCGGTCATGATGTCGAGGTTTCCGGCGTAGGCGGGGAGATGGTGGGCGGCACCCTCGACCTCCAGGTAGACGGAGACCAGGAGCCGGGCTCCGGCACCGAGCCGGACGAGCGGATCGTCGGCGGGCAGGGTGCGGAACTGGGGCTCCTGCTTGAGGCGGTACCCGGGGACGTAGCGGGCGACGGCGGAGGCCATGGCGTGCACGGAGGCGGTGACGCGGTCGGTGTCGGCCTCGTCGACGAGGCAGTGGACGGTGTCCCGCATGAGCAGTGGGGGGTCGGCCGGGTTGAGGACGATGATCGCCTTGCCGCGGGCGGCGCCTCCGACCTCTTCGAGGGCCCGGGAGGTGGTCTCGGTGAACTCGTCGATGTTGGCGCGGGTGCCGGGTCCGGCGGAGCGGGAGGCGAGGGAGGCGACGATCTCCGCGTAGTGGACGGGGGTGACGGCGGAGACCGCGGCGACGATCGGGACGGTGGCCTGGCCGCCGCAGGTGACCATGTTGAGGTTGGTCTCGCCGAGGTGCCGGTCGAGGTTGACGGGCGGGACGACGTACGGGCCGATCGCGGCCGGCGTGAGGTCCACGAGCGTCTTGCCGTGGGGGGCGAGCGCGGCGGCGTTGTGGTGGTGCGCGGCGGCCGAGGTGGCGTCGAAGACGATGTCGATCTCGTCGAAGCCCTCCATCGCGAGGAGTCCCGCGACGCCCTCGGAGGTCGTCGGGACGCCGAGTCTGCGGGCCCGGGCGAGTCCTTGCGAGTCGGGGTCGATGCCGGCCATGGCGGCGGCGGTGACGTGACCCGCGCCACGGATGATCTTGATAAGGAGATCGGTGCCGATGTTGCCCGATCCGATGACGGCTGCCTTCACCGTGCGGCCTCCTTCAGCCGGGGGGTCAGTCCGAAGAAGCGGACGGCGTTGCCGCCGAGGACGGCGGACCGTTCCTCGGGGGTGAGGTCGCCGGCGCGGACCAGCCGGCCGATGGACTCCTCGCCGAGCGGGAAGGGGTGGTCCGAGCCGAGGAGCACCCGCTCCGCGCCCATCACGTCGACCAGCAGCCGCAGGGCGCCCGGGTCGAAGACGGCCGAGTCGACGGAGAAGCGGTCGGTATAGGCGGAGGGCGGGCGAGGGCTGTCGGCGCGGACGAGGTCCCGCCGGTGCCAGGCGTTGTCGGCCCGGCCCAGCAGGTACGGGAAGCTGCCGCCGCCGTGTGCGAAGAGCAGGCGCAGCGAGTCCGGCAGCCGCTCGAAGGCCCCGGAGAGGATCAGCGACAGGATCGTCAGGTGGGTCTCGCCGGCCATTCCGGCGAGCCAGGCCAGCATGTAGCGGGAGTACCGGGGCCCGGAGGGCAGGTCCCACGGGTGGACGAGGACGGCCGCGTCCTCGTGCGCGCAGTGGGTCAGGAACTCCACGAGTGCGCCGTCGTCGAGGTCCCGGTCGCCGAGGTGGTTGCCGATGTGGACGCCGTGGAAGCCCTGCCGCATCGCCTCGGTGACGGCCTCGCAGGCGGCCTCGGTGTCCTGGAGGGGTACCTGGCAGAGCGGGGCGAGCCGGCCGGGGGCATGGGCGGCGTACGCGAGGAGGCGGGCGTTGACGGTGCGGCACCAGTCGGCGGCCCGGGCGGGTGCGAGGCCGTAGCCGAAGAGCAGCGGGGTGCTGGAGAGCACCTGGGCGTCGACGCCGAGCCGGTCGAGGTCGGCGACGCGTTCGGCGGGGTCCCACAGGGTGCGGCGCACCGGGCGGTACTCGACGGTGCCGGCCATCATCATCCCGGCGTCGGGGCCGTCGGTGGTGCGCAGCCACGGCGCGTCGTCCCTGCCGGTGATGCGGCGGGCCTCGGCACGGCCGATCTCCGGGAAGACGTGGGCGTGGATGTCGACGACGGTCATGCGCCGTCCGCCCCGTCGCGGCGGGTACGGGGGCGCAGTTCCTCGGGCCAGTCCCGGCCGGGGTGGAGGGCACCGCAGCGGCCGCAGGTGCGGGCGGCCTCGTCGGCGTAGAAGGCGCCGAAGACGGGCGGCAGGTCGTCGACGATGGAGGTGAGCTGGACCTCGCTGCGGTGCACGAGGTGGTGGCACGCGACGCAGTACCACTCGAAGGCGTCGCGGTGGCCCTGGGGGCGGGCGAACTCGACGACGAGCCCGATGCTGTCCTCTTCGGGACGCTGCGGCGAGTGCCGCAGGTGGGCGGGGGCGAGGAAGACGTCGCCCTCGCGGATGTGGAGGTCGCGGGGCGGCCTGCCCTCCTCCTCCATGACGCGCAGCACCATGTCGCCCTTGAGCTGGTAGAAGAACTCCTCGATGGGGTCGTCGTGGAAGTCGGTGCGGCGGTTGGGACCGCCGACGACCGTCACCATCAGGTCGGCGTCCTGCCAGATCTGCACGTTGCCGACGGGCGGCTTCAGCAGATGGCGGTGTTCCTCGATCCACGCCTGGAGGTTGAACGGTCTCAGGGTCATCGGTGCTGTTCCTTGTCCTGCGGGAGGTGGGCCACCGCGCTGATCTCGATCAGCAGGTGGGGATGGGGCAGTCGGTGGACGGCGACGGTGGTCCGGGCGGGCCCGGTCTCGTCGAAGTACTCGCCGTAGACCTCGTTGTAGCCGCCGAAGTCGTTCATGCAGACGAGGTAGGTGGTGACCGACACGAGGTCGCGGAGGCTTCCGCCCGCGGCGGCGAGCAGGGTGCCGATGGTGTCGAGGACCGCCCGGGTCTGCACCCGGATGTCGAGGTCCGTGACGCCCATGGGGTCGGCGCTCGCACCGGCGAAGGTGCCGTCGGGGCGACGGGAGCTCGTGCCGGAGACGAAGACCAGGTCGCCGGCGCGGCGCAGGTGCGGGAAGCGGCCGCGCGGGGGCGCCGCGCCGGGGACGATCACGCCGCCTCCTCGGTGGTGAACCGGACGGCTCCGAGCCGGGCGACGGTGGCCCGCACGTGGGTGCCGGGCGGCAGCGGTACGGCGGCGGTGGCGGCTCCGGCGAGGACCACCGTTCCGGCGGGGAGCGGGCCCGCGAGCCGGAGCGCGGCGGTGAGGGCGCGCAGCGGGTCGCCGAGGATGGCGGCGGTGGAGCCGGTCTCGGCAGGTCGGCCGTCGAGTTCGAGGACGACACCGAGGTTGGCGAGGGTACGGATTCCCCCGAGGGCCTCCGGCCGGGTCCAGGGGCCGGTGGCGTAGGCGGCGGCGGAGGTGTTGTCGGCGATGACCTCGGCCAGCGAGAAACGGAAGCCGTCGTAGCGGGAGTCGATGATCTCCAGGGCGGGGGCGACACCCGCGACCGCGGCGGCCGGGTCGCCGCCGACGGCGAGTTCCGTGCCGAGGAGGAAGGCGATCTCGGGTTCGACGCGGGGGTGGATGAGACCGGAGACGTCGTACCGTCCGCCGTCCGGGATCTCCATCCGGTCGGTGAGGCGTCCGTGGATGAGGTCGCCGACGCCCATCTGACGCATCTTGGCGACGCTGGTGAAGCCGAGCTTGACGCCGGTGGCGCGTTCGCCGCGGGCGAGACGCAGGGCGACGAGCGCCTCCTGGACGGCGTAGGCGTCGGCGGTGTCGGTGAGGCCGGTGGCTCCGCCGGGCAGCGGACGGGCGTCGCGGGCCGCCGCGTCGAGCCGCTGGGCGATGTCCGTCGGGTTCATCGGTGAGCTCCTTCCGGGACGGCGGGACCGAAGGCGGCACGCACCGAGCCGAGCCCGTCGATGCGGGCCTCCAGGACGTCGCCGGGTGCCACATCGGCCATGGGCCCGAGGGCGCCGGTGAGGACCGTGTCGCCGGCGCGCAGCGGCCGGCCGAGGCGGACGAGGGTGTCGGCCAGCCACACGGCGGCGTGCAGCGGCTGACCGAGACAGGCCACGCCCGCGCCGGTCGAGAGGGGCTCACCGGCGCGCTCCAGGACCGCTCCGGCGGTCCGCAGGTCGACATCGCGCAGGAGGACGGGGCGGGTACCGAGCACGTACGCGCCGCTCGAGGCGTTGTCGGCGACGGTGTCGACGGCGGTGATGTCCCAGTCGCGCACGCGGCTGCCGACGATCTCCAGGGCGGGCAGCGCGAAGGCGGTCGCCCGGATCACGTCGGCCACGGTGTGCCGCTCGTGGCCGAGGTCGTGTTCCAGGACCAGGGCGACCTCGGCCTCCGCCTTCGGCTGGAGGACCGTGCCCCAGGGCAGTTCGTCGCCGTCGAGGACGGCGGTGTCGTCGAGCAGGGCGCCGAAGTCGGGCGTCGTGACGCCGAGTTGCCGCTGCACGACGGCGGAGGTGAGACCTGTCTTCCAGCCGGTGATCCGGCGGCCCTGCGCGAGCCCGCGCCGGGTGAGGAGTTCCTGGACGGCGTAGGCCGCGTCCAGGTCACCGGGCGGCAGGAGGTCGCGTACCGGGTCGCAGGGGACCCCGGTGCGGCGAGCCTGGTCGAGGCGGTCGGCGGCGGCCGTCACCGCCTCGGTCGCGGGCGGGGTGGGCCCGGGGCGCGTCGTCACAGCTTCACGCACACATTCATGGGTTCGGAGAAGAAGTCCAGTGAGTGGTCGCCGCCCTCGCGTCCGATGCCGGAAGCCTTCACGCCGCCGAACGGCGTCCGCAGGTCGCGCAGGTTCCAGGTGTTGACCCAGGCGATGCCGACGTCGAGGGCGGGGGCGACGCGGTGGGCCCGGCTCACGTCCCGGGTCCAGACGGTGGCGGCGAGCCCGTACGGGCCGGCGTTGGCGAGGGCCAGCGCCTCCTCCTCGGTGTCGAAGGGGGCCAGGTGCACGACCGGGCCGAAGATCTCGTCGCGTACCGCCGGGTGGTCCTCGGGCAGGCCGGTGAGCACGGTCGGCTCGACCCAGAAGCCGCCGTCGCGGGCGTCGCCGAAGTGCGGCACTCCCCCGCCGGCGAGGACCTGCCCGTCGGCGGCGGCGCGGGCGAGGTGGCCGCGGACCTTGTCGCGGTGGGCGGCCGAGATCATCGGGCCGTAGCCGGCGAGCTCCTTGGCACCGGCGGCGAGGGCGGCCGCGAACGCGTCGAAGACGGGCCGCTCCACGTAGACCCGCTCGGTGCAGAGACAGACCTGGCCACTGTGGGTGAAGGCGGAACGGAGGGTGCCCGCCACGGCCTCGTCGAGGTCGGCGTCGGCGAAGACGAGTCCGGCGTTCTTGCCGCCCAGTTCGAAGGAGACCGGCGCCAGACGGCCCGCCGCCGCCCGCATGATCGTCGTCCCCGTCCGGGACTCACCGGTGAAGGCGACGGCGTCCACGTCGGGATGCTCGGTCAGCCACTGGCCCGCCGCGTCGGCACCCCGGCCGTGCACGAGGTTGAAGACGCCCGCCGGGACACCCGCCTCGGCGATCACCTCGGCGAGCAGGCAGGCCGTGCCGGGGGTGAGTTCGGAGGGCTTGGCGACGACGGTGTTGCCGGTGGCCAGAGCCGGTGCGACCTTCCAGGTGAGGAGGAGGAGCGGCAGGTTCCACGGCGAGATGACCGCGACGACGCCGAGCGGCTTGTGCACCGTGTAGTTGAGCGCGCCGCGCCCGTCGGGGGTCGGGGTGTTCCACGCCCGCTCGTGACGCCCGGCCAGGAGGTCGGCGTAGGCACGGAAGTTGGCGGCGGCTCGCGGGATGTCGACGGACGAGGCCAGTGCGTGGGGCTTGCCGGTGTCGGCGCACTCGGCGGCGGTGAACTCCTCGGCGCGGCGCTCGATGCCGTCCGCGATCCGGTGGAGGAGCCGCGCCCGCTCCGCCGGGCTCCAGCCGGCCCACGGTCCGCGCAGCGCCGTGCGGGCCGCGGCCACCGCGCGGTCGACCAGCCGGCGGGACGCCTCCGGCACCTCTCCGACGACGCTCCCGGTGACCGGGTCGACCAGCGGGAACGGCACGCCGGACGCGTCGAACTCGCCTCCTACGTAATGCCGCACGGGTGAACTCACCTTGCAGACCTCCGTTGCTGAGCCGGGGACTGACCGAAAGTCGCCCCCGGGGCGTGTCGGTATAGTGCGCCCACCCAGCTATGCCGATCCAATGCCGATCGACGAGAGCGGTATAGCAAAACTGGTATGCCGGGGCGGGGATCGGCCGACCGAACGGCGGCCCGGGCCCGTCCCCGCCTCCTCGGAAGGAGCCCTGGCGGTGGACCTCCTGGACGGCCGGCTGAAGTTCCGGCACCTGACCCTGCTGATCGCGGTGTACGAACACGGAAGCGTCGTCCGGGCCGCCGAGTCGCTGCACCTCACCCAGCCCGCCGCGACCCGCACCCTGCGGGAACTGGAGACGGTCGCGGAGCTGCCGCTCTTCACCCGCGTCCCGCGCGGCATGCTCCCCACCGTCTACGGCGAGGCGCTCGTCGGACACGCGCGCGCCGTGGTGGCCGAGGTGCGGCGTGCCGAGGAGCACCTCACCGGGCTGCGACAGGGCCTGGACGGAACGGTGACCGTCGGGACCCTGCTCGCCGGGGCGAACGTCCTGCTCCCCCGGGCGGTGGCCCGTCTGAAGCGCGAACGCCCCCGGCTCACCGTGGTCGTCCGGGAGGGCACTCCGGACGTCCTTCATCCCGCGCTGCTCGGCGGCGAGATCGACGTCATCGTCGGACGGGTGGGGGCGGTGTCCGGCGACGGCGAGGGGGGCGAGCGGGTCCGCCAGCGCATGCTCTACCGCGAACCCATCCGGCTCGCGGTCCGGACCGGTCACCCCCTCCTGGAGGCGGCCCGCGGCGGCGGGGACGCCCCGGGCGTCACGCTCGCGGACGCCCTCGCCCATCCGTGGATCCTGCCTGTCGAGCAGACCGCCCTGCGACAGGAACTGGCCGCCCTCGTCGTCGACCACGGCCTGTCACTCCCCGCCGACCGGGTCGAGTGCACGTCGATCCTGACCATGCGCGCGCTGCTGCTCCAGACCGACATGGTGGCGCTCCTGCCCGAACTCGTCCTCCGCGACGACGAGCACCTCACCGCCCTGCCCGTCGAACTCCCCTCCGTCGGCCGCACGGTGGGCGTGACCGAGGCCGCCCACCGCACCCGCACCCCGGCTCTGGAGGCCCTCCTGCACCACCTCGACGAGGAGGCGGCCCTGCTCCGCGCCTCACTGACGGCCGGGAACGACGCGGGATGACGGGCCCCGGCGTGGATCGGTGGCCCTTGCGTCCGGGGGACCTCCGGATGCCGGACGGGCCGCCCGGGTCAGAGTCCCGTCGGGTCGGTGTCGCAGCTGGCGCGGCGGCGGCCGATGGTGACGAGGGCGTCCCAGAGGGCGTCGGCCTCGCCGCGGCGGATCTCGTGGATCGCGCCGGTGAGGGGTTCGGCGCCGGGGCCGAGGGGACGGCCGGACTCGCCGGGGTCCCTGCGGAGGACGATGCCGGTGGGGGGATCCATGGCGCGGAGGGCGCGGACGAGGTGGTAGCGGGCGAGGTCCGCCTCGGGGTGGGGGAGGTGGCGGGTGATGACGGCGATGTCGGGCTGGAGGACGCGGGCCTGGGCCAGGGCGATCCGGGGCTCGTAGGCGTGGGCGACGATGCGGAAGTGCGGGCTGGAGTGGACGCGGGCGCGCACCGCTTCCAGCTCGGCGCCCTCGGGCAGTCCTGCGATCAGCACGGTCATCATCGAGGCCATTGTCCCCCGGTCCGGCCGAGCGCGCCTCACCGCGGCGGCGGTGCGGGTGCCGGTGGCGGTCGGCGGGGGGGGCCGGTGAGGGTGTCATCCGCGGCGGCCGTGACCGGCGGGCCGGGCCGAGGGCAGGCGCCCGGCCCGCCCGGCGGTCGACGGGGCCGAGGCCGGGACAGGCGCGGCCCGCCCGACGGTCGGTGGGTCCGCCGGGCGGGTGGAGGGACGTGGGCGGCAGCGGTCCGGTGACGGACTCCCTCGCGCTCGCTGGGGGCTCAGTCCACCAGGACGCCCGGGTTGAGGATGCCGTGCGGGTCGAGGGCGCCCTTGGCGGCGCGGAGGGCGAGGGCGAAGGGCTCGGGGCGCTGGAGGTCGTAGAACGGGCGGTGGTCGCGGCCGACGGCGTGGTGGTGGGTGATGGTGGCGCGGTGACGGAGGAGGACCTCGCCCGCCACCGCCTTCAGCTCGTCCCAGAAGGCGACCTCGTCCCCGGGGCGGCCGGCGGCGAGCACGGTGAAATAGGGGGCCGCGCCGTCCGGGTAGACGTGGGTGAGGCGGCAGTTGACGGTGGCCGGATGGCCCGAGATCTTGAGGGCGGCCTCGGTGACCGACCTGCGGACGTCCTCGACGAGGGCGGGGACGCGGTCCCAGGTCGCCGCGGTCTCGAAGGTCTCCGCGACGGCGCCCATCCGGGCGAGGCCGTCCCGGAGGTAGGGCATCCGCAGGAACGCCGAGCGCCACGCGGTCACCGCCTCGTCGGCGGGGGCCCCGGCCTCGGAGGGTGCGGAGCGGCCGCCGTGGGAGCGGGCCAGGTCGACGGCCTGGGCGAGCCGGGCGTCGACCGGGGCGTCGGCGGACTCGAACCCCAGGACGAGGACGGCGGAGCCGTCCCGGGCGGCACCGGCCAGCGCGGCCTCGCCGGAGTCGAGCAGCCGGCAGTTGGCGGGGGCGAGGTCGGACTGCGCGAGGGCGCGGACCGCCGCGAGCGCGGCGGGGAAGGCGTCGAAGGCGAGCGAGGCGGACGCCTTGTGGACCGGGCGGGCCTGGAGCCGGACCCACGCCTCGGTGATGACGCCGAGCGCGCCTTCGGAGCCGAGGAACATCCGGTCCGGCGAGGGACCGGCGCCCGAGGCGGGCAGTCGCCAGGACGCGGCGGTGCCGGCGGGGGTGACCACCCGCAGGGACTGGACGAAGTCGTCGATGTGCGTCCGGCCGGTGGCGTAGTGGCCGCCCGCCCGGGTCGCGAGCCAGCCGCCGAGGGTGGAGAACTCGAAGCTCTGCGGGAAGTGCCGGAGGGTCAGGCCGTGCGGACGCAGCTGGTTCTCCAGGCCGGGTCCGAGCGTTCCGGCCTGGATGCGCGCGGCCCTGCCCTCCGGGTCGACCTCCAGCACCCGGTCCATCCTCGTCAGGTCGAGGGAGAGCACCGCGCGATGGCGGTCGCCCCGGTACTCGACCCCGCCCACGACGGATGATCCGCCGCCGAAGGGCACGACGGCGACGCGGTGTTCGCCGGCCCACTCCAGGAGGTCGGCGACCTCACGCTCCCGCGTCGGGAACGCGACCAGGTCGGGTATCCGGCGGGGGCGACCGCGCAGGGCGCGCGCGATGTCCCGGTACGCCTTGCCCATCGCGTGCGCCGCCCGGTCGGCCGGTTCGGCGCTGATCAGCCGCGCCAGGCCGGCGGGGGGCCGGACGGCGGGCGCCCCGATGCCCAGGTCGGCGATGCGGGGTACCGGGAGCGGGCGGGCCAGGGTGCCGGGCAGCAGCGCGCCCATCGCCACGCACTCGGCGTCGTCGGGGTGGGCGCTCTCCCACCCCCAGCCCCACCAGGACCGGAGGGGGGCGGACGGGATCGGCTGCGTCGTCGTGCCGGGCATGAGCGCTCCAGAGGCCGCGAGGGAATTTACCAAGAGGTAAATTACTTACTGATAATATCCGCGCATGGCAACCCCCCGTTCGAAGGCCGGCACCAAGGGCGTCCCCCGTCACGTACGGCTCCGGCAGATGCTGGAGGCCGCCACGGAGGAATTCGGCAGCCGGGGCTACGCCGCCGCCTCCCTGGCCGCCGTCGCGGAACGCGTCGGAGTCACCAAGACGCTGCTGCACCAGTACGTCGGCACCAAGGAAGACCTGTACGTCGCCTGCCTGGTGCCCGTCGGGGACGGGCTGCTCGACACGATCCGCACGGCCGTCGGCGAGGAGGGGGCGACCCCCCACACGCCCCTGCGGGTGCTCCGCGGCATCTTCGTGGCGCTGGAGGGACGCCGGGAGGCGTGGTTCGTCCTGTACGACCGTTCGCTGCCGCCCGGCGGCGAGGCCGCCCGGACGGCGGCCGCCTACCGGGCGGCCGTCGACGGCCTCGCGGCAGACGGCACCGCCGAGCTGCTGCGCGCCGCAGGGTCCACCGACCCCCTGGACGCCGACGCGCTCCGCCACGTCTGGACGGACCTGGTCGGCACCCTCGTCCGCTGGTGGGTCAAGCATCCCGAGGAGACGCCGGAGGCCATGACCCGGCGCTGCGCCCGCCTCTTCACCGTCGCCGCCGCGCTCGCGGTCGACCCTCCGCCCCCGGGGTGAGTGGGGCCACGCACCTCGCGCCGCCGGCCCCGCGCCCGTCGGACGGGTGTGCCGCGCGGAGTCCTTTCCCGCGCGGCATCCGACCCGGTCGGTGGGCTCAACGGGCCCGGAGCAGCACCGCGTCGCCCCAGGCGCCGTACGGGGTGCCCGACATCCCGCACGCGCCCTCCACCTTCTCGGCGGTCAGCCGCAGGGTGTCCACGCCGGTCAGGTCGATCTCGATGTCCGCCGTGGTCGCGCGGGTGACGCGGACCGCGGTCCGGGGCTTCCCGTCCGTCACGACCGCCATCTCGGCGACGATGTCGTCCGGTGTGTGCGGCTGGAGTCCGGCCTTCGCGACGAGCGCCTTGAACCGTCCGTTCAACGCGTAGGTCACGCTCGCCGGTTCGCCCTCGCAGCCGACCCAGGCCCCGGTGGACCGCGGGAAGCCGTCGCCCGCCAGGACGGCGTCGACGTGCTGCCCGGAGGAGCCGCCCTCCCGGTCGGTGGGCGTGAGGTCGAAGAGCGGCAGGGAGTCGGCCACGGTGTCGTGGCGCCACCGCACGGAGAGGTCGACGAGATCGGCCTCGCGGGTGCTGTCGTTCACCAGGAGGTCGCCGGCCTGGAGGGACCACTCGGCCACGCCGATGAAGTACAGGTAGCGGAGCGCCTTCACCGCTCCCAGCTGCTCCCGGGGCAGCCGCAGGCTGTCGGCGGACTGGTGGACGGCCCGTGCCGGGTCCACGCCCCAGGCCCTGACGCCCGCCTCCAGCGACTGCGCCAGGCAGTCGCGCAGTCCGGAGAGTTCGGCCGCGACGCCCGCCGCGTCGGCGTTCGCCGTGCGGTCGGCGGCCCCCCACACGGACGAGGAGGTCCGGCCGAGGCAGTCCGCGCCGGCGAGGCCGAGGCTCCTGCCGCCGCCCACCGGAACGTCGCCGCCCGCGGCGAGGAAGACCTCGGCGCTCAGCCACAGGGCGAGGGCCGCGGTGTCGCGCCGGGCCCATCCCTGGATGACGCCGGCCTGCCGGGCGGGCCGGTCGAAGACGACGGTGGCCGAGCCGCCGCCGATCAGCGGGACGCGGTTGCTCGCCCGTACCGCGCCGACCTGCTGGACCAGGCCGGAGACCCCGTCCGGCCACGTCGTGGAACGGACCGCGGCGTACGGCCGGTCGAAGACGACCGACACCGGATAGCCGCGGTTGTTGACGATCTCCAGGACCAGCCGGTCGCCCTCGCCGTGACCGCAGGCGAAGATCTGCGCGTTGTCGTCGGCCACGGTCGTGACGTCCTTGACCCACTCGGGGACCTTCGGCCGGCCCGAGCAGTCCGGCCGGGCGGCGCGGGTGCCGAGCAGCCGTCCCGCCTGGTACTCGGCCCAGGAGGCGGCGCCCGCCACGTCATCGGCGCGGTCGACGATCCACGTCTTCAGGGAGAAGCCCGCGAGCGTCCCCGTCAGGACCCGGGCGTCCGGGTCGGCCTCGGTCGCGACCGGGTACCACCTCTTCGTCTCCGGGTCGTAGGTGACGATCCGTGCCGTCGCCCCCTCGGGCACGGCCGCCGGGTCGTACGGCATCGTCAGCGTCACCTCCCCCGACGGCGGCACGTCCGCGTGCACGTCCCACACCGGCGCCGAGCGGGCGAGGGCGCCCAACTGCTCGACGGGCGCGTCCTTTTGCTCGGCGACGGCCACGCGCATGCCGACCGGCAGGGCCCCTCCCGCCACGCGCAGTCCGAGGCCGCGCGGCCCCTTCAGCGTCAGCCCTTCCGCCGTGACGGTCCCGGACGCGGCGGACGGCGGGGCCGAGGCGGACGCGGACGGGTGCTTGCCGTCCGACGCCCTGGTGCCGCCGTCCGCGCCGTTGCCGGACGAGCAGGCCGCGAGGGCCATGAGCAGACCGAGCGCCAGCAGTCTGCGGGACGCCGTCGCCCCACCCCGTCCGCGCGGTGCCGCGGCGGACCTCTTTCCGTACGAGATACCCGGCAAAACCACTCCTTCTGTCCCGAAGGCATGCACCGTGACACAGAGCACCTGAGTGACGGGCGGACTTGGCGGAATCGCAACACGACCGGCTCCGGGCCTTCCGGAACCCCGACGGGGAGGCAGCGCACCGAGGCACGGACCGCGCCCCCGAGCGGCGAAGACGCGGGCGCGCGGGGCCGACGGGACCGGGTACCGTCTTCGTCATGTCCTTCCAGGCACCGACCGACGAGTGAGAGCGTGACGGACTCCCGCTGACGGCCCTCGACGTCGCCGTGCCTGTCCCCCACCCGACGCGTCCGCAGAGCACGTCCCCTCACCACCGGGAGAACCCCGTGACCGACAGCAAGAACATCAACAACCCCGTGGGCCAGGGGGGCGGGCAGCGCAAGAGGCAGTCCCGCGCCGAGCGGCAGAACAACGGCCCGCACCGCAACCTCGACCGCAAGGGCGCGGCCGACCAGAAGGCGGACCTGGTGCGCAAGATGCGCGAGAAGGTGCACGGCACCGGCGGCGCCGCCGAGCCGGCGGGCGACGACGCCGCCGACAGCTGACGCACCGCCGCCCCCAGGGCGGCACCCACGGGACAGGGCCCGGACGGCCAGGCACCGTCCGGGCCCTGCCGCCGTACCCGGGATCCGCCACCGGCCCTCGTGGAAGCCGGCACCGGTCCCGGGCCTCAGGAAGGACACCGGCCGGGTCCGCCCCCGCGGACCCGCATCCGATCGCCGGGCACCGCGAGCGGAAGGCATCCCATGACCGAGGAGCGCACCGGCAGTCCGGGCGGCAGGGTCACGCTGCACACGGTCGCCTCGGGGGCCGGCGTCTCCGTCTCGACGGTGTCCAAGGTCCTCAACGGGCGCGCCGACGTGGCGGCCGGGACGAAGAGACGGGTCGAGGCCGTCGTGGACTCCCTCGGCTACCGGCGCCGGGCCGCCCGCCGTGGGGGTGGTGTCGTGGACCTCGTGCTCGACGATCTGGACGGCCTGTGGTCCGTCGAGATCATCCGGGGCGTGGAGACGACCCTGCACGAGGCAGGCGTCCGGATGGCACTGTCCGCCGTCCACGGCCGCGACCTCGGCCCCCACGGGTGGATCGACCGGCTCGCCGCGCGCCGCAGCAGCGGGGCCGTCCTCGTCGTGCCGGAGCTGACCGCGACGCAGCACCGGATGCTGACCGCGATGGACATCCCGTGCGTACGCGTCGGGCACGTCGGGCGCGTCGACGCGCCCGTCCCCACCTTCGGCGCCACGAACTGGGAGGGCGCGGTCGGCGCCACCGAGCATCTGACGGGGCTCGGGCACACCCGCATCGCCCATCTGGCCGGACCCCGGCAGCTGTCGTGCAGCCGGGCGCGCGCCGACGGCTACCGGGCCGCCATGGAACGGGCCGGGCTCCCCGTCCCGGAGGGGTTCGCGCCGCACGGGGCGTTCGACGACGCCTCGGGGCGGCGTGACACGGCCCGGTTGTTCGACGCCCTCGCGGCGGCGGGCGAGAAGCCGCCCACCGCCGTCTTCGCCGCCAGTGACCTCCAGGCGTTCGGCGCCATCGAGGCCCTGCGGGCCCGTGGCCGGCGGATCCCCGAGGACGTGAGCGTCGTCGGCTTCGACGACCTGCCCGTCGCCCGCCGGACCCACCCGCCGCTCACCACCGTGCGGCAGCCGTTGTTCGACATGGCCGCCCTCGCGGCCCGCACCCTGCTCCGGATCATCGACGGCGAGTCCGTCGCCCCACACCGCCTGGAACTCGCCACCCGGCTCGTCATCCGGGACACCACCGCGCCACCCGCCTGACCGGACAGCGGGACAGCGGGACGGCGGGACAGGACGGCCTGCCCGGACCTCACGCACCGGTCGCGTGGCCACCCACGACTCCGGGGCGTACGGGGCTCCGGAACGTACGGGCTTCGGGGCGTTCGGGGCTCCGTCGTGCACAGGCACCGGCCCGTACGGGTCACCGTTGCGCGGCCAGGGCACCGTGCCGCCGCGACCAGCCCCTCCCGGTCGCCCGTCGCCTCGGGCGGGACCTTCCCGCCGGTGGGCGCCGCCGCGCCCGCCCCGTCGACCCTCCGGCCCCACGGCGCGGGGACGGCCCCCGCCTTCGGCGCCCCGCGTGCGTGGCTCGAAAACGCGGCGCCCCTCTACCGGTAGAAGCGTCGAAAACCCGCGCATCCGTGCGCGCGGCTTCCCAGTGCGTTGCTTGGCATGCAACTGTCACGCATGGGAGCGCTCCCATCTCGACTTCCGTCCCCTTCTCCTCCCTGGACGGACGCGCGCCCGCATCCCCCGACCACCGCACGAAAGGGAACACGCGTGAACCTGTTCACCAGACGCCGGAGCCTCGCGATCCGCGCCGCGGGCGTGGCGAGCGTGATGGCCGTGGCCGTCGCCTCCGGCGGGCTCGCCGCCCACGCCGCCGGACCACCGTCCCCCGTACGCGCTTCCGCCGCGGCGGAGGTGCCCGCCCCGGCCGTCGCGACCGCCGCCGCCGGCGGGGACTGGCTGCACACCCAGGGGAACCAGATCGTCGACGAGAACGGCGACAAGGTCTGGCTGACCGGCACCAACTGGTTCGGCTTCAACGCCACCGAGCGGGTCTTCCACGGCCTGTGGTCCGGGAACATCACCGGCATCACCAAGTCGATGGCCGACCGCGGCATCAACATCGTCCGCGTCCCCGTCTCCACCCAGCTGCTGCTGGAGTGGAAGAACGGGCAGGCCGCCGTCCCCAGCGGCGTCAACACCTACGCCAACCCGGAGCTCAAGGACCTCACCACGCTCCAGGTCTTCGACTACTGGCTGGCGCTGTGCGAGCGGTACGGCATCAAGGTCCTGCTGGACGTCCACAGCGCGGAGGCCGACAACTCCGGCCACATCCATCCGGTGTGGTGGAAGGGCGCCGTCACGACCGAGCAGTTCTACGCGGCCTGGGAATGGGTGACGGCCCGGTACCGGAACAACGACACCATCGTCGCGATGGACGTCAAGAACGAACCGCACGGCAAACAGACGGAGAGTCCCCGCGCCAAGTGGGACGGCTCCACCGACCAGGACAACTTCAAGTACGCGTGCGAGACCGCCGGCAAGCGCATCCTGGCGGTCAACCCCAAGGTCCTGGTGCTGTGCGAGGGCATCGAGATCTACCCCCGCGCCGGAAAGTCCTGGACCTCCCAGGCGGAGACCGACTACCACTTCAACTGGTGGGGCGGAAACCTGCGCGGGGTCCGCGACCACCCGGTCGACCTCGGCGCGGGCAACTCCCAGCTCGTCTACTCCCCGCACGACTACGGGCCGCTGGTCTTCCAGCAGCCGTGGTTCAAAGGCGACTGGAACCGCACCACGCTGGAGCGCGACGTCTGGGACCCCAACTGGCTCTACCTGCACAAGGAGAACACCGCTCCGCTGCTCATCGGTGAGTGGGGCGGCCTCCTCGACAACGGCCCCAACCAGAAGTGGATGGTCGCCCTGCGCGATCTCGTCACCGAGCACCGCATCCACCAGACGTTCTGGTGCCTCAACCCCAACTCCGGTGACACCGGCGGCCTGTTGCTCAACGACTGGGCCACCTGGGACGAGGCCAAGTACGCACTGCTCAAGCCCGCGCTGTGGCAGAGCGGCGGCAAGTTCGTGGGCCTCGACCACCAGGTGAAGCTGGGCGGTGCCGGCAGCACGACCGGCATCAGCCTCGCCGACCTGTACGGCGGCGGCACCCCGGGCGGTGACACCCAGGCCCCCAGCGTCCCCGCCGCCCTGACCTCACCGGCGAGGACGAGCACGAGCGTGAGCCTGTCCTGGACCGCCTCGACCGACGACACCGGCGTGACCGGGTACGACGTCTACCGGGGCACCGCCAGGATCGGGACCTCCACCGGCGCGTCCTACACCGACTCGGGGCTCACCGCAGGCACGGCGTACACCTACACCGTGCGCGCCCGCGACGCCGCGGGCAACACCTCGGCCGCCTCGGCCCCGCTGACCGTCACCACCTCGACGAGCGGCGGCGGCGACACCACCGCCCCGTCCGTGCCCGGCAACCTCCGCGGCGGCGGCCGGACCACCACCGGCATCACCCTCGCCTGGGACGCCTCCACCGACGACACCGGGGTCACCTCCTATCTGGTGTTCCGCAACGGCGCCCAGGTCGCCTCCGTCACCGGGACCGGCCACGCCGACTCCGGCCTGACCCCGTCCACGGCCTACACGTACACCGTCAGAGCGCGCGACGCCGCGGGCAACACCTCCGCCCCCTCCGTCCCGCTCCAGGTCTCCACCGCGGACGAAACCGGCGGCGGCACGCCGCTCTCCCAGGGGAAGAACGCCTGGGCGTCCTCCACCGAGGCGGGCAACAACCCCGACAGGGCGGTGGACGGCAACGCCTCCACCCGCTGGGGGAGCGCCTTCCAGGACAACCAGTGGATCAACGTCGACCTCGGCGCGCGACGGAACGTCAGCCGCGTCGTCCTCGACTGGGAGGCGGCGTACGCCCGGGGCTACCGCGTGCAGGTCTCCGACGACCCGGACTTCGCCACCTGGACCGATCTGTACGCGACCGCGACCGGTGACGGGGGCACCGACACGCTGACCGTGAACGGCAGCGGGCGCTACGTCCGCGTCCTGGGCCAGAGCCGGGCCACCCCGTACGGGATCTCGCTGTACGAACTCCGCGTCTACGGCAGCTGACGCTTCCGCCCCGGGCCCGGGCGGGGCCGCTCCCCTCCGCCGACGGCCGCCGCCCGGGCCTCCCTCCCGTCTCACCCGCATCCTGCGATGCATGCCTCCCTTCCCCCAACTCCCGGAGAGGAAGCTCCCCTTGCCTCGGACGCACCACTCCCCCGCCACCGTCCCCGGCCCGCTCTCCCCCGTCCCCACCAGCGCCCCGACGTCACCCGCCACTCGTCCCGGTCGGCTCACGGGACCCGTCCCCGCCGTCCGCTCCGCCCTCGCCGTCGCCGTCCTCTCACTGCCGCGGCAGATCGGCGCGTTGCCGGCGGGTACGCTGCTCTGGGCGGCCTCCGCGGGACAGGGCGAGCCCGACCGGCGCATGGCGCTGCGGATCTGGCGCAGCGGCGACACCGGCCGCAGCTGGTCGTACCTCTCCTCCTGCGCCGTCGCCGGCGGCACGGGCGGTCTGTGGGAGCCGGAGTTCTCGGTCGCCGCGGACGGCGCCCTGGTCTGCCACTACGCCGACGAGACCGATCCCGCGCACAGCCAGCGGCTGTCCGCCGCCCGCAGTCACGACGGCGTGACGTGGCGGGACCACCACCCCACCGTCGCCTCCGCCCGGTTCGAGGACCGTCCCGGCATGCCGGTGGTGCGCCGGCTGCCCGACGGCTCGTTCCTCATGGCGTACGAGATCTGCGGCCCCGGCGGCCCGTACCAGTGCGCCGTGCACCTGCGCGCCTCGGCCGACGGCTGGAACTGGGGCGACGCCCCGGCCCTCGGCACCCGCCCCGAGACGGTCGACGGCCGTCGTCTCCGCGCCGCGCCCACCCTCGCCCGGGCGCCCTCCCCCGACGGCGCCCCGAACGGCCGGCTGCTCCTCGTCGCCCAGCGGCTGCTGAACCGCGACGGGAGCCCCGCCGCCGACAGCGGCCGTACCGTCCTGGCCAACACCGAGAACGGCACCGGCCCCTGGTACGAGGTCGAGGCGCCGGTCCGGGTCGACACGCCCGAGGCCGACCACTGCCGGAACTACAGCTCGCCCCTGGTTCCCTCCGCCGACGGCCGCCGGTTCCTGGAGATCGCGACCGACTGGTCCGGCCCGGACTGCCGACCGTACGTCGCCACCGGCTCGGCCGCCGGGACGGGCGACGCGGCCGGGGTGACCGACGGCGCCGCGTACCGCCTGCTCAACGCCAACAGCGGCCACTGCCTCGACGTGGCGGGAGACGGGCGCGAGGCGGGCGTCGACGTCCGGCAGTGGACCTGCAACGGCCTCGGTCCGCAGGCTTGGACCCTGCGCACACGAGGCGGCGGGCAGTACGTCCTCACGGCCCACAACAGCGGCCACTGCCTCGACCTGGAGAACGGCTCCGCCGTCCCGGGCGCGAACGTCCGCCCGTGGTACTGCAACGCCCAGGCGTCCCAGGACTGGCGGCTGGTCAACGCCGGGCGCGGCGCCTACCGGCTCGTGTCGCGCGCGAGCGGCCAGTGCCTCGACGTGGCCCAGGGCGCGCGGCAGTCCGGCGCGGACGTGCGCCAGTGGACCTGCAACGGCCTCCAGCCCCAGCTCTGGATCCTCCAGCACCTCTCACCTCCGGACCCTTCCCCCGGCGCGAAGGGCCCCACGCCCCCGCGCTCCCCCGCCCCTCCCCTTCCTCTCCACCCCCACGAAAGGCGACCCATGCCCCGGACACCGACACCCTCCGACCGCCGCACGCCCCTGTGGGCGGCCGTGTTCGCGCTCCTCGCCGCGCTCCTCGGCTCGCTCGTGACGGCCGCGCCGCCCGCCGGGGCCGCCCCCGTCCTCTGCGACCCGTACGCCTCCACGACGATCCAGGGAGGCCGGTACGTCGTCCAGAACAACCGGTGGGGTGCCGCCACCCGCCAGTGCGTCGACGTCCGTGAGCGGGGCTTCGCCGTGACGGTCGCGGAGCACGACAACCCCACGAACAACGTGCCGGCCGGATACCCCTCCCTCTACGCGGGCTGCCACTACGGCAACTGCACCACCGGCAGCGGGCTGCCCCGCCGGGTCTCCGAGTCCGGTGCCGCCCGGAGCTCCGTGACCATGACCCGCCCCGCTTCCGGCGAGTGGAACGCCTCGTACGACATCTGGTTCGACCCGACGCCCCGCACCGACGGGCAGAACACCGGCGCCGAACTGATGATCTGGCTCGACCACCGCGGCCGCCCGCAGCCCATCGGCTCCCGCGTCGCCACCGCCACCGTCGAGGGCGCCACCTGGGACGTGTGGACCGGGAACATCGGCTGGAACGTCATCTCCTACGTCCGCACCAGCGGCACCGGCTCCCTGGACTTCGCCCTCCGTTCCTTCATCGACGACGCGGTCTCGCGCGGCCAGATCCAGTCCTCCTGGTACATGACCAGCGTCCAGGCGGGCTTCGAGCCGTGGGTCGGCGGCGCCGGCCTCGCCGTCGACGACTTCTCCTTCACCGCCGACGGCGGATCCTCCGGATCGCGCACCCTCGTCGGACGCCAGAGCAAGCGCTGCCTCGACGTCGTCGACGGCAACCCGGCCAACGGGACCCCCGTCATCCTGTGGGACTGCTGGGGTGGCGAGAACATGAAGTGGGACCTGCGATGAGACGCCGCACGCTCCCCGCCGGCCGCGACGCCCTGCTCGCCGCGGCCGTGCTCACCCTCGGCATCGCCGCCCCCGGTCCCGTACCGCACGCGTCCGTGGCGGCCGGCCGTACGTCGGGAAGGGCGCCGACGACTGGATGGGCCAGGTGGACAGCGCCACCCGCTCCCTCCAGAAGTACATAAACGTCCTGCACGCGGCGGCCCCGCTGAACGAGCCGGACGACGAACTCGGCCCGCAGGCCGGCAGCCCGTTCATGACCGACCCCCGGGTCCCCGGCGGCTGGGCCGACGCCACGATGCGCACGGGGCACCCCGACGGGGGCGACTCGGTCGGCGTCGCCCCCGTCTGGGGGCCGGTGTCAGGCCGGGCCTGGCGCCGAGGACGCGGTGGCGTCCGCGCGGCCTTGCGGGGCCGTGGCGGCGCGGACGGCGGCGGCGTCGGCACCGCCGTGCCGTTCCGCCCAGGTCTCCAGCGCGGCGCGGCAGGCATGGTCCAGGTGGTGGACGCCTGAGAGGTCGAGGGTGACCCGGCGGTCGTGCGGGAGGGCTTCCAGGCTGTCGAGTATCTGGGGCAGACGGAGGAAGGTGACGGTTCCCTGGAGGCGTACGCGGACGGTGTCGCGGCCGTCGTCGGTGTGCTCGATCCGCAGCTGCGAGGACTCCCAGGCGGCCTTCGCCACCGACAGGACCAGCCCGATCAGAACGCCTTCGAACATGCCGACGGAGACGATCGCGGCCGCGGTGACGACGAGGACGAGGGCCTCGCCGCGGTGACGCCGCCAGAGGGCCAGGACGTTCCTGAAGGGGATGAGCTTCCAGCCGGCGTGCACGAGGATCCCGGCCAGGGCGGCGAGCGGGACGTACGCGAGGACGGCGGGCAGCAGGGCGACGAAGAGCAGCAGCCAGCCGCCGTGCAGGACGCGGGACGCCTTCGTGCGGGCGCCCGCCTCGACGTTGGCCGAGCTGCGGACGATGACCGCGGTGAGCGGCAGGGCACCGAGGAGTCCGCACAGCGTGTTGCCGGCGCCCTGGGCCACCAGTTCCCGGTCGTAGTCGGTGCGCGGACCGGAGTGGAGCCGGTCGACCGCTGCCGCGCTGAAGAGCGATTCGGCGGAGGCGATCAGCGCGAAGGCGAGGACCGTGCCGAGGAGGGCCGGGTCCGCGAGCGACGAGAGTGCCTCCGAGCCGGGCAGGTGTACGGCCTCCAGGAAGCCGCTGACCCGCACGGTCTCCACCGGGAGGCCGAACGCGGCCGTCGCGAGGGAGGCGAGGAGAACCGCCACCAGCGCGCCGGGCACGGCCCGGGCACGGCGCGGCATCCGTCGCCAGCCGACGACGACGAGGACGGTGCCGGCGCCCACGGCGAGGGACACGAGGGCCGTGCGGCTCCCCAGGGCCTCGACGAGGGCTCCCGGCAGGCCGGTGAGCTTGTCGAGGCCGGAGTCCGGGGCGGGAACGCCCGCCGCGGAGTAGAGCTGCCCGGCGATGATGACCAGGCCGATGCCCGCGAGCATGCCCTCGACGACGGACAGCGAGATCGCGCGGAACCAACGGCCCCAGCGGAGGAGACCCATGGCGATCTGCAGCACGCCGGCCGCCAGCACGATGACGCCGAGCGCGGCGAGTCCGAAGGCCCGGACCGCCTCCAGGACCAGGACGGTGAGCCCGGCGGCGGGACCCGAGACCTGGAGGCTGCTGCCCCGCATCAGGCCGGTGACGAGGCCGCCGACGATGCCGGTGACGAGGCCGAGTTCGGCCGGCACGCCCGAGGCGACGGCGACGCCGATGCAGAGCGGGAGGGCGACGAGGAAGACGACGAGCGAGGCGGCGACGTCCTGGCGCAGGAAGGGGAAGGAGCGGGGCATCCGGACGTCCTTCCTCACAGCGCCTCGAAGGAGTCGGTCCCGGAGCGGTACTCCAGGACGGAACCGGTGTGGACCTCGTAGAACCAGCCGCGCAGCCGCAGCCGGCCGTCCGCCAGCCGGCGTTCCACGCACGGGTAGGAGCGCAGGCGGAGCAGCTGGGCGAGGACGTGTCCGTGGACGGCGTCGGTGACGGCCGGGTCGTCGGCGCGGCCCGGTGCGCCGTCGGGGGCGGCGTGGGCGAGCCAGTCCCGGACGGCCGGCACGGCGCTGAGGTCGTCGCCGCGGACGAGGGAGCCCACGGCGCCGCAGTGGGAGTGGCCGCAGACGACGACGTCCTCGACGCCGAGGACCTCCACGGCGTACTCGACGGTGGCGGCCTCGCCGCTGGGGTTGCCCGTGCCGTACGGGGGCACGATGCCGCCCGCCGTGCGCAGCTCGAAGAGCTGGCCGGGCCGGGCGCCGGTGATCAGGGCCGGTACGACCCTGGAGTCGGAGCAGGTGACGAACAGGACGCCCGGGGTCTGGCCCGCGGCGTGCGCGGCGAACTCCTCAGGGTGCCGTCCGAAACGGCGGGCATGGTCGATGAGGGGCTGCATGAATGATTCCTCCTGGCGCGCCGTGGGGGGCGCGTCGGACTGACAGGTCGGCGCGGGTGGGCACCGTCCGTCAGCAGCGGAACACCTGCAGTGTGGAGGAGTCGTGGGAGGCGAGCGGTCTCGGCCGGGCGTCCGCGCCGCCGGGACGGCCGAGCGGCGGCTCCGGGAGCGGGGCGGCGTGCGTGACCAGGGGCGCGCGGGGAGGGACCGAGGTGGAGGTGAGGGGTCGCCTCCGGTCGCGGTGGAGGACGTTCCCGCCGGGGGCGTCGGCTTCGCCGCGCGTCTGCCCGGACTCGGACTCGGCCGTCGCCACGACGCTCTGCGCGCAGGGGCGGTGCAGCTGGGTCGCGGCCCCGGCGGGGGTGAGGTGGAGGCCGGCGCAGACGAGGGCGAGGGCGAGGAGGAAGGCCGCGCGCAGTACGGCGGTCACGCGGACGGACGACATCTCGGCGTCCCTCCCTCCGGTCGCGTCATGATCGGACTTCGCCAAAGCAAGGCCAAGGGCGAGTCAAAGAAGAGTAATGCGCCCAAGTGGACAGCATTCCGCAACGACCGTGCCCCACCAAGGTTTTCGAATGGAATCAGCCGCATGTTGACGCGAACGGCGGCATGGACACCCGCGGCCCAGTCCGTCCGTCAGCCCGTCAGCCAGTCCGTCCGTCGGCCCACCAGTCCGTCAGCCCCTCAGCCCGTCAGTCCGTCAGCCCGTCAGTCCGTCAGCCCCTCAGCCCGTCAGTCCGTCAGCCCGTCAGCCCGTCAGCCCGTCAGCCCGTCAGCCCGTCAGTCACAGCAGTCGCAGCAGCACTTGCAGGGGTTGCAGCAGCCCCCGCCACCTCCGTCGCATGAGCCCCCGCCGGAACCACCGGAGCCGGAGCCGCCACCGGAGCGGCCTCCTCCCGAACCACCGAACGACCCGCCCGAGTTGCCCCCGCCGTGCCCGCCGAACCAGCCGTCGCCCCCGGAACCGTCCCGGCCGGAGCCCTCCCGGCCGGAACCGTCACGCCCGGAGGAATCACGGCCCGAGCCGCCGTTGCCACCGCCGTTGCCGTCGCCGAACTGCCACTCCCCCTCGCCCGGGTCCGCGTCGTCGTCACAGCGGCAGCAGTGGTAGCAGAGCCGGCAGTCGCCGCACAGGCGTCCCACCGCCCGGCACCGCCGGCACTCCCCCTCCGGCGGCCGCCCCGACGCCGTCGCCGCGCCCGCCGGGACCGTGCCGGTGAGCGCACCGACGCCACAGGCCGCGCCCGTGCCGGACACCGGGGGCTCTTCCGTGGCCGTACGGCGGCCCAGCCACGGCAGCGTCTGCAGGCCGCGCGCCTGGCGGCCGTGCCGGTGGTGGCGGTGCCGAGCGTCGAAGACCCGGTCGACGGCGCGCTCCAACTCGCCGCCCAGCAGGGCCTGCACGAGCCGTCCGTCGACGAACTCGGCGTCGGACAGGGAGAGCCGGATGCCGTGGACGGCGTCGTCGCAGAGCCTGCGCACCTCGGCGCGGTCCGCGCCGGTCACGGCGACCGGGTTCCACGCCCCCGACGCATCGTCCGCGTCCAGGTCCTCCACCGCGTCCAGCAGATGCGCCAGACGGCCGAAGAGACGGCCGGCCTCCGCCAGCGGTTCCGCGTTGCCCGGGCGGTCCGTGAGGACGGCGGTGTAGGCGAACGCGGCGGCGGTCGCGGTCTCCGTGGGCTCCGTGACGGTCAGCAGCGAGCCGCCCCGGCCGGTGGCCCGCTCGATCTCCGGCTGACGCTCGACCGCCTCGATCAGCACCGAGGTGTCGAACCCGAGCCGCTCGCCGCCCACGGCGCCCGCGCGGTCCCAGCCCCGGGCGATCCTGCGCGCGGCGAGCGCCACCGGGCGACGCGCCAGCAGGCCGTCGCCGTCGGCCACATGGTCGCGGATCTTCGCCGCGGCCAGGACCAGCGACACGGTCGCCGCCAGGCGGGCGCCCTCGCCCTGTGCCACGTCCGCCGACCGCATGCCGCGCAGCGGGCAGGGCCCGGCGCCGCGCCGCCAGTCGCCGGTCCGCTCGGACTGCGCCTCGGTCAGGACCGACACGATCAGGCCGTCGTAGTTGGTGGCCACCCTGGCGAACTGCCCGTACTCCCCGCGCAGCGTGAGGCACAGCCCGCACAGGTGGGCCATCCACTCGGTCCGCAGCCCCTCGCCCAGCCGATGCCGGCACGGCCTGATGATTCCGAACACCGTAGAACTCCCCCGCCCCCGTAGAACAGCCACCCCGGACGCATCCGGCCGGGCGGCTCACGGACCCGGGGACCGCGCGACGCCGACGACCTCGTACGGCGTCCGCTGTGTGCGCCATCGCAGCGCGGTCGACATCCTAGGGGGTGCGTTCCGGGACGTCGCCGGGCAGGGCGCACGCGGGCTCGGGAGCGTGTTCACCGGGAGGAAGGACACGAAGGAGGGGTGGGGGGGGGGGGGGGGGGGGGGCCCCCCCCCCCCCCCCCCCCCCCCCCCCCCCCCCCCCCGACGGGGTTCCGTTTTTTTTGTTCTGAGAAA
>NZ_JBVJMN010000065.1:0-48768 GCF_055584185.1 Streptomyces sp. NPDC104202
CCACCCCCCCCCCCCCCCCCTCCCCCCCCCCCCCCCCCCCCCCCCCTCCCCCCCCCCCCCCACCCCCCCCCCCCCCCCGTCCCCCCCCCCCCCCCCCCCCCCCCCCCCCCCCCCCGGGGCGGGCCGTCAGGAGCGGGCGATCGGCTCCTGGAGTTCCGTCACCCATCCCGACGGGTCCTGCGGGCATTCCAGGTAGAGCTCGCGGGCGTAGCCGGCGGAGGTGTACCCGTGGCTGCCGATCCAGGCGGCGAGCGTCTGGGCGGTCGGCAGGATCTCGTCCATCGACCCGCGGTGGACGACGGTCGCCGCCTCCTCGATGCCGGGCAGGACCAGCACCTCGACGCCCTCGGCGGCGGCGCCCTCGGTGACGGTCATGCAGGCGTGCACGACGACGGAGCCGTCGCCCCGGCCGGCGTCCTCGTAGTAGGCGATGCCGGGCCCGAAGCCGCTGACGCCCGCGTCCTCCAGGCGGCGGCACAGCTCCTCGTACAGGGGCCCGATGACCGGGCCGATGTCCCGCGGACCGAAGCCGGCGGCGACGCCGCTCAGTTCGGCGACGCGGACGGCGGGGATCTTCTTGACGACGACGTCCTGGGTGGACATGCGTCCCTCGCTCTCGATGGCTCGGAGCCGCGCGCCGACCTGGGCGAGCCGGGCCCGCGCCTCCGCCACGGCCGATTCCAGCTCGGCCCGGCGCAGACGCAGCATGCCCCGCAGCTCGTCGGCGTCGACCTGCTCGTCGAGGATGGCCCCCACCTGTTCCAGGGTGAAGCCGAGGTCCTTGAGGGCGATGACGCGGTTGAGCCGGGCGAGCTGGTCCGCCGCGTAGAAGCGGTAGCCCGTGTGCGGGTCGACCCGGGCCGGGTGCAGCAGTCCGATGGCGTCGTAGTGACGCAGCATGCGGACCGACACCCGCCCGTGCCGTGCGAAGTCTCCGATGGTGAACATGACGACTCCTACGGAACGCCCTCACACGGTGTCAGGGTCAAACGTCAGGCGGCGCTGCTGAGCGAGAGCTTCGCCGCGAAGCCGAGGAAGAGGGCGCCGGCGGCGGAGGTGGCGCCGGCCGACAGGCGCCTGCGGCGGCGGAAGGCGGCCGCGAGCCGGGTCCCGCCGAAGATGAGCGTCGTGAGGTAGAGGAAGCTGCCGGCCTGGAGCAGGGTGCCGAGGACGAGGAAGGACAGCGCCGGGTAGGCGTAGCCCGGGTCCACGAACTGCACGAAGAACGAGATCAGGAAGAGGATCGCCTTGGGGTTGAAGAGGCTGATGAGCAGCGCCCTGCGGTACGGGTTCTCCCCGGCCGCGACGGCCTCCTCCGGCTCCTCGGCGGGCGTCTCCCCCCGGCTGCGCCACATGCTCCACGCGGCGCGCAGCATCCCGACGGCCATCCAGGTCAGGTAGCCCGCGCCCGCGTACTTCACGATCATGAAGAGCAGCGGTGTCGTCTGGAGCAGCGACGCCGCGCCCAGCGCCGCCAGCGTCATGAGCACCGCGTCCCCGGTGAACACCCCGGCGGCGGCCTTGTACCCGGTGCGCGTCCCCTTCCGGGCCGCGACGGAGAGCACGTACAGCGAGTTCGGCCCCGGCAGCAGAATGATGAGCACGAGGCCCGCGAGATACGTCGGCAGATCGATGACACCCAGCATGAAGCGGAGTGTCGCATGTCAGTACGACACTCCGCTCCTGTGTTTCGCATCGCGGAAGATCAGAAGGCGTCGGTGGGGACGTAGGTGCCCCAGACCTCGCGCAGGGCGTCGCAGACCTCGCCGACGGTGGCCCGGGCCCGGAGCGCGTCCTTCATGGGGTACAGGACGTTGTCGGTGCCCCGGGCGGCGGTCCGGAGGGCGGTGAGGGCGGTGTCGACGGCCGCCTGGTCGCGGTCGGCGCGCAGGCGGGCGAGGCGGGCGGCCTGCCGCTCCTCGATGGCGGGGTCGACGCGGAGCGGCTCGTAGGGCTCCTCGGTCTCGACGGTGTAGCGGTTGACGCCGACGACGACCCGTTCGCCGGCGTCGGTCTCCCGCGCGATCCGGTAGGCGGAGCGCTCGATCTCGCCCTTCTGGAAGCCGCGTTCGATCGCGGCGACGGCGCCGCCCATCTCCTCGACGCGGTCCATCAGGGCCAGCGCCGCGGCCTCGACGTCGTCCGTCATCCGCTCCACGACATAGGAGCCCGCGAACGGGTCGACGGTGGCCGTGACGTCGGTCTCGTAGGCGAGGACCTGCTGGGTGCGCAGGGCGAGGCGGGCGGACTTGTCGGTGGGCAGGGCGATGGCCTCGTCGAAGGAGTTGGTGTGCAGCGACTGCGTGCCGCCGAGGACGGCCGCGAGGCCCTGGACGGCGACCCGCACGAGGTTGACCTCGGGCTGCTGGGCGGTGAGCTGGACGCCCGCGGTCTGGGTGTGGAAGCGGAGCATCAGGGACTTGGGGTCCTTCGCCCCGAACTCCTCCCGCATCACCCGCGCCCAGATCCGGCGCGCGGCACGGAACTTCGCGACCTCCTCCAGGAGCGTGGTGCGGGCCACGAAGAAGAAGGAGAGCCGGGGCGCGAAGTCGTCGACGTCCATGCCGGCGGCGACGGCGGTCCGCACGTACGCGATGCCGTCGGCGAGGGTGAAGGCGACCTCCTGCGCCGGCGAGGCACCGGCCTCGGCCATGTGGTAACCGGAGATGGAGATGGTGTTCCACCGCGGGATCTCGGCCCGGCAGTACCGGAAGATGTCGGCGGTCAGCCGCAGCGACGGCTTCGGCGGGAAGATGTACGTGCCGCGGGCGATGTACTCCTTCAGCACGTCGTTCTGGACGGTGCCGTTCAGCCGGTCGGCCGGGACGCCCTGCTCCTCGCCGACGAGCTGGTAGAGCAGCAGCAGGAGGGCGGCGGGGGCGTTGATCGTCATCGACGTGGAGACCTCGCCCAGCGGGATCCCGTCGAACAGCTCCCGCATGTCGTCGATCGAGTCGACGGCGACGCCGACCTTGCCGACCTCGCCCGAGGCGATCGCCGCGTCCGAGTCGTGGCCCATCTGCGTGGGCAGGTCGAAGGCGACGGACAGTCCCGTCGTGCCGTCGGCGATCAGCTGCCGGTAGCGGGCGTTGGACTCGGCAGCGGTGCCGAACCCGGCGTACTGCCGCATGGTCCAGGGCCGGCCGGTGTACATCGTCGGGTACACGCCCCGCGTGTAGGGGTACGCGCCGGGTTCGCCCAGCTTCTCCGCGGGATCCCACCCCTCCAGCGCGTCCGGTCCGTAGACCGGCTCGACGGGCAGACCCGACTCCGTCTCGCGTGCCATGCGTGCTGCCTCCCGACCGACGTGTCACCCTGCGGTGGCGACCTCGCGACGGACTGTAGCGGGGGCCCCGCCGGACCCGGAGGGACCGCGCCGGGACCTTCCTCCAGGATGCGAGGTCGGTGCCCGGAGAGCGCAACCGCGCAGGCCGGGGAGCGCATCCCTACGTACACACGACTCGTCCCGGGGGGCAATCATGAAGCGGTCCACGACCGTCACGCGCGGATCCGTCATACGCAGAGCGGTACTGGCGGCGATGGCGGTGGCACTCGCCGCGGGCTGTACGCCCGACGCGGCCGGCCCCGCCGCCGGCCCCACGACGGCGCCCGCGTCCCCGTCGGCCGTGGCCCCCGCCCCCTCCTCGGACGCCCCGGGCGGGAGCCCGGCCTCGGACGACAAGCCTCCGTCCCCGTCGGCCTCGTCCTCCACCGGAGCGCCCTCGGCGAAGCCCCTCATGGACGACGGCGACGAGACCGAGCAGGTCCGCGAACTCCAGGCGCGGCTGCGCCAGCTGGACTTCTTCGACCGCGCGCCGACGGGGTTCTACGGGACGATGACCGCGGGGGCGGTGAAGAAGTTCCAGAAGCGGCGGGGGCTGCCGGCGACGGGCACGGTCGACGAGACCACCTGGCGCCAGCTGCTCGACGTGAGCCGGAAGCCGACCGCCGACGAGCTGAAGCCCTCCACCACCAACAAGCTGGACACGCCCGACCCGCAGTGCATGACGGGCCGGGTGCTGTGCATCAGCAAGGAGAGCCGGACCCTCGCCTGGATGATCGACGGCCGGGTCGTCTCGTCGATGGACGTCCGCTTCGGCTCGGAGAACACCCCGACCCGCGAGGGCACCTTCCACGTGGGCTGGAAGGCCCGCGAGTGGACGTCGACGATCTACCACACGCCCATGCCGTACGCGATGTTCTTCAGCGGCGGCCAGGCCGTGCACTACTCGGCGGACTTCGCGGCCCGCGGTTACAACGGCGCCTCGCACGGCTGCGTCAACGTCCGGGACAAGGCGAAGCTCTCGGCGCTCTTCGACGCGGTGAAGGTCGGCGACAAGGTCGTCGTCCACTGGTAGCGGCGACCGGGGAGGAAGGGGCGCGGGTGGGACCGGGGGAACGTGTCCCACCCGCGCCGGGTGCGCGGAGCCGTAGGTACGGGGGGAACCCCGGCTCACTGCGCGGCCGATGACCAGTCGGCTCACTCAGTACTGCGCCGACGGGCCGAGAAGTGTTACACCGGCACCGGAACGCGTGCCCCGGCGGGCGGAGCGACGGGGGTGCGGGCGGGGAACGCCAGGGGGAGACCGGTGGAGAGCGCGGTGGAGAGACCCGCCGAGAGCCGGGTGCGGGGCGCCTCGCCGGTGCGCCGGGTGTCCCCGCCGCCGCGCCCCTCGCTGCCCCGGCCGCCGGTGCGGCCTCGGTCCTCGTCCTTCTTCTTGTCGCCGTCGGACGTGTCCTCGGAGCCGTCCTTGGGCGTGCCCGTCCCGTCCGAGGTTCCGGTGCCGCCGGAGAGGATCCGGTCGCAGTAGCGGCGCAGGGTGTCGCCGTCGCGGAGGGTGCGGTTGAGCTGGGTGCGTCCGGCGGTGTCGAGCTTCCCGGACCGGTAGTCCCGGCAGGCCTTGAGGATCTTCTCGCGGAGGTCGGTGCCGCCGTTGCCGTTGCCGCCGGCGTCGCCCTCGGTGCCGGGGTCGGCTCCGCCGCCCGCACCCGTGTCCGGCGTGGTCCTGTCCGGCGCCGGGGTGACCTCGCCGCGCCCGTCCGGGCCGGGGGTGACCGAGGGGGTGGCGTCGGCGGAGGGGGACGCGCCGGGCGTCCCGTCGCCGTCCGGCACCGCCGGGGGCGTCTCGGGGTCCCGGCGTATTCCGGGCTCCTTCGACACGAGCGTGTCCGCCGTCTCCCCCGCCGTGACGGAGCTGGCCGGCGCGGGGCCCACCAGGGGCAGGACTCCGGTGCCGGCCGCGACGGCGACCCCGCCGACGGTGACGGCGGCGACCGCGGCGGCCAGCCCGTACCGCAGGGAGCGGCCCCAGCGGCGGGCCGGTTCGGCGGCGGGCGCGAGCCGGACCCGGCCCAGTTCGAAGGTCTCGGCCGGCGTGCCGGCCCGCGCGGGCGTCCGGGCGGGCGCGGCGGCGCGGGCCGCGGCGGCCTCGCGGAAGGCGGCGAGGGCCGCCGCCTCGCCCGGGAGTTCGGTGCCGGCGGCCTGGACGCGGGCCGTGCCGAGGGCTTCGGAGAGACGTTTTGCCTGGGTGCGCGCATGGTCGTCGGCGGCGTCGACCGGCTCGCCGCGGAGCAGCCGCTCCGCGGCCTCCTGGTCGAGCCACTGGTACCGCTCGTCGGCCATCACATGTCCTTCTGCGTACGCGGACGTGATTGCGTCACACCGCCGGGGGCCACGGGCCCCGGTCCGCGGCCGCGTTGCGGAGGCACGCCGTCCAGCGGGACGAGCGCCCCGCCCGTCGCTTCCGCCCCGTCCGTGTCGCCGTCGACCCCGAGGAGCTCGGCGAGTCTCTTGAGCCCCCGGTGCGCCGCGGTGCGGACCGCGCCGGGGCGTTTGCCCAGGGTGTCGGCGGCGCTCTTGGCGTCCAGGCCGACGACGACGCGCAGCACGACGGCCTCCGCCTGGTCCTGCGGGAGCTGGGCGATCAGTCGCATGGTGTGGCCGGTGGCCAGGGCCTCCAGGGCCTCGCCCGCGGTGTCGGCGTCGGCGGGCTTGTCGGTCAGTTCGGTCTCGTCGCCTCCGGACGCGGGGCGCCGGCCGCGCATCCGGAGGTGGTCGAGGGCGCGGTTGCGGGCGATCCGGGCGGCCCAGCCGCGGAAGCGGTCGGCGTCGCCGGAGAAGCGGTCGAGGTCGCGCGAGATCTGGAGCCACGACTCCGAGGCGACGTCCTCGGCGTCGGCGTCGCCGACCAGTGTCCGTATGTAGCCGAGCAACCGGGGGTGCACGGCGCGATACACAGTCCGGAACGCGTTCTCGTCCCCGTCCTGCGCAGCGAGCACCGCGGCCGTCAGCTCCGCGTCGTCCCCCAGCACTCCCCAAACCCTGTTCGTCGGTCGCGTCGTCACGGCGCGGCGGCCGGTCACCGCCGCCACGCTGTCTCGCGCATCTGCACGCTACGTCGTGGTGCGGCGTCGCGTCCACGCGGTCCGGGGGTCTTTGTACAACTTGCAACCTTCGACGGTTCGGCGCATGCACGTGCCGGTGCACGTGCGGGTGTGACAGAAAACGCACCGGCGGCGCTGTATGGAGTACGGAGCCGTGCTGCGGCTCCGTGGATGACGACCGGGGCCTCTCCTGTGGGGGGTGGCGGCCCCGGTCGTCTGCCTTTTCCCTCTCCCTCCGGCTCCTTCGCCCCTGGGCACACGTCACCCTCTTCGGTGTCAACCTGCCGTTGACACCTCGCGACTGTCAACCTAGGGTTGCCTCATGACGCATCCCGTCGTTCCCCAGGTCCCCATCCGTCTCGACGAGCTCATCGACGCCATCAAGAAGGTCCATCCCGACGCGCTGGAGCAGCTCTCCGGCGCGGTCATCGCGGCGGACCACCTCGGCGACGTCGCCGACCACCTCATCGGCCACTTCGTCGACCAGGCCCGGCGCTCCGGCGCCTCCTGGACCGACATCGGCCGCAGCATGGGAGTCACCCGCCAGGCCGCGCAGAAGCGCTTCGTGCCGAAGGAGCCGGACGCGGAGAAGATGGACCCGAACGCCGGGTTCAGCCGCTTCACCCCCCGGGCGCGGAACGTCGTCATGGCCGCCCAGAACGAGGCCACGGCCGCGCGCAACGACGAGACCCGGCCGGCCCACCTGGCGCTCGGCCTGCTCGCCGAGCCCGAGGGGCTCGGGGCGCGCTGGATCCTCTCCCGCGGGGTGACCCCCGAACAGGTCCGCGAGGCCGTCACGGCCACCCTGCCGCCGGCCGTCGAGGAGGTCCCGGCCCTGGTCCCGTACGACGCGGCGGCCAAGAAGGTCCTGGAGCTGACCTTCCGCGAGGCCCTCCGCCTCGGCCACCACTACGTCGGCACCGAGCACATCCTGCTCGCCCTCCTGGAGCACGAGGCCGGTGAGGGCGTGCTCACCGGCCTCGGGCTCGACAAGGCCGCGGCCGAGCGGGAGATCGCCGAGGCGATCGCCTCCGCCACGGTGGAGGCGCCGGAGGCCTGACTCCTCCGGCGCCGGTCAGGCGGTGCGGGCGCGGCGTGAGACGACCGCGCGCAGCACCCGGCCGCCCTCGACGGACAGCTCCCGCGCCCGGCGCAGACCGGTCGGGCCGTGGGCGACCGATTCGAGGACGGCCTGCTGGCGCCGGAGCTCCCCGGCGAGCAGCGGGCCGGCGCCCTGGGCGTCGCCGGCCCGGCAGCGCTCCACGAGCCCGTCGGGCACCCCGGCGGCGTCGTACCCGCCGTGCAGGGCGAGGGCGGTCGCCGAGCAGGCGCCGGCCCAGGCGCGCAGTCCCTCGCCCGCCCAGTCGTCCGGCGCCAGGGCCAGCATGCCGCGCACGGCCCCGGCGTCCCCGGGGGCGTCGGCGTCGAGCTCGACGCGGGCCTTGGCGACGGCCTCGCCCCAGGCCCCGCCGTCGCCGCGCGCCACGGCGGCCCACACGGGCCTCAGCGCGTCGCCTCCGTCCGGGGCCAGCAGCGGCAGACAGCGGTCGAGGCAGGCGAGCCCGGCCGCGGCCAGTCCTCGCTCGTCGGCCCCTTCGATCAGTTCCAGCAGGCTTCGGCCGTTCCCCGACGTCATGGACGCCTCCTCGCCACCCGATGCGGACGCAGTACTTCCCCTACTGCGCCGGGGGGCGCCTTTTCGTCACTGCGCGGCCGGAATCATGCCATTCGCCTTGGCGTGCTGCATAGAGGTCAGACGCCGGACGAAAAGGATCGCGAGGACCGCGGCCGCCGCGTCGAGGACGTATCCCGCGAGCGACCACTGGGTCGCCGCCGTCCAGCTCTCGGTGGTGTCCACCGTCTTGTACATCTGGCCGGAGATCCAGTTCGCCAGCGATCCGACGGCCCAGCACGTCCACCAGCCGTTGAGCAGCGCCAGTTCCCCCCGGCCGTCGGCCGCGTACGGCTCCCGGCGGCTGGCCCGCCAGATGTCGACGGCGACGGCCCGCGGGATCCAGAGGTTGCCGATCGGGATGAACCAGGCGCCGACGGCGTAGCCCGGCGTGCGTGCCTGCAGGTCGGGCGCCCAGATCTCGGCGTTCCGCCGGAGCCGGTGGAACCACAGGATGAAGACGATCCCGGTCGCCAGGAAGACCATGAACGACAGGCTGTGGAGGACGTTCACGTTGACCGGGCCGACGTACGTCGGGTCGAAGTCCTCCGTCCGGCCGGCCGTCAGGTCCCGGACGTCGACGACGCCGAGCAGGACGTCGAAGACGACGTTGCCGGCGAGCAGCACCGCCACGGCTCTCGCCAAGCCGTTCGGATCGCGGAGCACGAGTGTGTTCTTCAAGCGGTTCCCCCCAAGGAACGGCGGCGGCCGGGCGGCCGCCGCCGGGGGAACGTACGCGACCGGTGATCTTCGCGTCTACGGCGTTTCTCAGCGCACCTGCGCGGCCAGGGCGCGGAACCGGTCCCAGGTCAGAGTGGGCTTGTCCGGGTTCCAGAGCTTCTGGGAGAGGGCGGCGAGGGGCAGCCGGATGCCGTCGGCGACCTGGGCCGGGGTCTGGGCGCGGGAGAGGTCGCACCAGACGGCGAAGCGGGCGCCGAGGATCTGGGAGTCGTAGCGCGCGGGGACGGGGGCGGTGCCGCGCACGACGAGGGGGGTCCACTGCTCGTAGATGCGGCGGCCCGTGGGGTAGGTGAAGTCGTTGGGCTCGCCGAGGACGTAGTAGAGGTACTCGTCGTTGAGGTTGACCAGCTTGCGGCCGGCGCTCAGGTACGAGACGGGCTGCCGGGCGCCGATCTCCTTGCCCGTCCAGTACTCGACCTCGATGTCCTTCGCCGGGCTGACCACCCCGCCGGTGAAGAAGCCGTCGTTCCACGCCTTGAGGGTCTTGCCGGTGGGGCGGACGGCGGCCGCGCGGTCATTGAGCCAGCCGGTGGCGAGGTCCTGGACGCGGCCGGAGGGGCCGTACTTCGCGCGCGCGGCGCGGGCCAGCTGCGGGTAGGCCGCCTCGGGGTCCTTGGACATCAGCGCGACGTACTCGTCGGCGCCGAGGTGCCACTCGGCCCCGGGGAAGAGCGCGGTGTACTCGCGCAGCAGGTCGTCCACGATCTTCGCGGCGTCCGGGTTCGAGATGTCGACGGCCCCGCGGGGGGCGCGGCCGGTGGCGCTGCGGAGCTGGAGACCGGGGTGGGCGTCGATGACGGCGCCGAGGTGTCCGGGCGAGTCGATCTCGGGCGTGACCGTGATGTGGCGGGAGGCCGCGAGGGCGAGGATCCGCCGCACCTCGGCCTTGGTGAGGTGCTGGGCGGAGACGATCTCGGGGTGGCTGGCGGACTCGATCCGGAAGCCCTGGTCGTCGGAGAAGTGCAGCCCCAGCCGGTTCAGCTTGAGGTCGCCCATCTCGCGGATGCGGTCCTCGATCCAGGCGGCGGTGAAGTGCTTGCGGGCGGTGTCGAGGTTGAGTCCGCGCTGCGGCTTGGCGGGCCGGTCCTGGACGGTGCCCTCCGGCATGGCGCCGGTGGCCTTCACCGACTGCTTCAGGGTGCGGGTGCCGTAGAAGACCCCGGCCTCGTCGGGGCCGCTGATCCGGACGCGGCCGTCGCGGACGGTGAGCGCGTACGACTCGGGGGCGCCGGTCCCGCCGAGGGCCAGCTCCACGTCGCCGGGCCCGGCGGCGACGGCGCCGCGGTAGGGGATGCCGAGCTCGCCGGCGATCAGCTTCCCCTCGTCGGCGAGGCCGTCGCTGCCGGCGGCGAGGACCACGCCGCCGGTGGCCGCGGGCTTCCAGCCCGGGCCGCGGGCGGCCTCGTGGTCGCGGACGGCGGGGACGGTCCGCGGCGCGGCGGAGAGGGGATAGGTCTTCGTCGGCGTGGGGGTCGGCGTCGGGCTGGGCGGGGCGCTGGTGGGCGCGGCGCTCGCGGACGTGCCGGAGGGGGAGGACGGCCCGTTCGGGGAGCCGCCGGAGCAGGCCGCCACGGTGGCCAGTGCCACCGCGGTCGCCAGGAGGGCGGGGCCCCGTCGGGGCCCCCGTATGGAGTACCGCATCATTCGGAATCCTCCCGTACGGAAGCCCGTCGGGCCAATCGGGGGACGGGACGGAGAGCGACGACGGGCCGGTGGCCGTGGGCGGAGCGGAACCGGGCCGTCCATCAGATGTTCCGAAACTCTCCCTTCCGGGTGAAAATCGCGCATCCGTCGGACACTTCCCTCGTCCCGTCGATAACGTTGAGTCACGTCCACCCCACCCGTCCCGGAGTACCGGAGCCCTCGCTGACCAGCGACACCCACGCGCCCTGCCGGAAACCGGGCTCCACGGACGCGCCCTCCCTCCCCGCCCAGCAGGCCCTTCCCCGTCACACCCGCGGTCTCGTCGGGTTCAACGCGGCCTCGCCCGCGGAGGCCGAGGCCCTGCTGCTCTCCTGCTGCCACAGCCCCCGCTGGGCCGAACGGGTGGCGGCGCACCGTCCGTACCCGACCGTCGACGCCCTGCTCGCCGCCGCCGACGAGGCCGGATACGACCTGTCCCGGGCCGAGCTCGACGCGGCCCTGGCCGCCGAGTCCTCGGCGCTGCCGCACCCCGACGCGCCGCCGGCGGCCCGGACGGCGCTGCGGGCCGCCCACGCCGCGTACGAGCACAGCTTCGGTCACGCGTTCGTGATCAGCCTCGACGGAGTGCGTCCGGGCGAGCGGCTCGACCAGGTCCTGGCGGGAATCCGGTCACGTCTCGGCAACGAACCGGAGGAGGAGCGGGTGATCGCGGCCGAGGAACTGCGCCGGCTCGCCCGCGCCCGGCTGGCCTTCCGACTGGCCGAGGGGCTCACGCCCCGACACTCCGAACCGTGAATACGTCCGGAACACGGCGATTCCGGCCTGGGCGATAGCCCGTCCGTGCCTGTTTGATCACACCTATGGACCCCGCGCGAGCGAACCGACAAGTCGTCGCTACGATGACCGGGGCCGGTGGACCGTACCCGGCCGGGCCAGACCGACAGAGAAGCCGGCCGGCCCTGATCCCCGCTCCCGGAGGGTTTTTCCGTGCCGGCTGGAACGCTGTACCGCGGCCGGGAAGGAATGTGGAGCTGGGTGGCTCATCGAGTCACCGGCGTCCTCATCTTCTTCTTCCTGTTCGTACACGTGCTGGACACCGCTCTCGTCCGCGTCTCCCCCGAGGCGTACGACGAGGTCGTCGCGACCTACAAGACGCCGATCGTCGCTCTTCTGGAGTACGGCCTCGTCGCCGCCATCCTCTTCCACGCGCTGAACGGTCTCCGTGTCATCGCCGTGGACTTCTGGTCCAAGGGCCCGCGCTACCAGAAGCAGATGCTCTGGACCGTCGTGGGCATCTGGGTCGTCCTGATGGCGGGCTCGCTGTACCCCGTCCTCGGCCACGCCGCACGTGAACTGTTCGGGAGCTGACGCCACTCATGTCCGCTGACACCTCCGCCGCGATCGGCCCCGTCGAGGGCGGCTCCCACTACGACGTGGACAACCCCGCGCCGTACATCGAGGCCCCCCGCAAGCGCACGGGCAAGACCCCGCGCGCGACCCGCGGCAACTTCGAGATGGCCGCGTGGCTCTTCATGCGCCTCTCGGGCGTGGTCCTCGTCGTCCTGGTCCTCGGCCACCTGCTGATCCAGCTCTTCCTGGACGGCGGCGTCTCCAAGATCGGCTTCGCCTTCGTGGCCGGCCGCTGGGCGTCCCCGTTCTGGCAGGTCTGGGACCTGCTGATGCTCTGGCTCGCCATGCTGCACGGCGCCAACGGCCTCCGTACCGTCATCAACGACTACGCGGAGCGGGCCAACACGCGCCTGTGGCTCAAGGGCCTGCTGTACACCGCCACGGTGTTCACCATCCTTCTGGGCACGCTGGTGATCTTCACCTTCGACCCGAACATCCGCTAGGCACGGGGCTGAGGTAATCCACGTCATGAAGATCCACAAGTACGACACCGTCATCGTCGGCGCCGGTGGCGCCGGCATGCGCGCGGCCATCGAGTCGACCAAGCGCAGCCGCACCGCCGTGCTGACGAAGCTCTACCCCACCCGCTCCCACACGGGCGCCGCGCAGGGCGGCATGGCCGCCGCGCTGGCGAACGTGGAGGAGGACAACTGGGAGTGGCACACCTTCGACACGGTCAAGGGCGGTGACTACCTGGTCGACCAGGACGCCGCCGAGATCCTGGCGAAGGAGGCCATCGACGCCGTCCTCGACCTGGAGAAGATGGGCCTGCCGTTCAACCGGACCCTGAACGGCACCATCGACCAGCGCCGCTTCGGCGGTCACTCCCGCAACCACGGCGAGGCCCCGGTCCGCCGGTCCTGCTACGCCGCGGACCGCACCGGCCACATGATCCTCCAGACGCTGTACCAGAACTGCGTCAAGGAGGGCGTGGAGTTCTTCAACGAGTTCTACGTCCTGGACCAGCTGATCACCGAGGTCGACGGGGTCAAGCACTCCGCGGGCGTCGTCGCGTACGAGCTGGCCACCGGCGAGATCCACATCTTCCAGGCCAAGGCCGTGATCTACGCGTCCGGCGGCACCGGCAAGTTCTTCAAGGTGACCTCCAACGCGCACACCCTGACCGGTGACGGCCAGGCCGCCTGCTACCGCCGCGGCCTGCCCCTGGAGGACATGGAGTTCTTCCAGTTCCACCCGACGGGCATCTGGCGCATGGGCATCCTGCTGACGGAGGGCGCCCGCGGTGAGGGCGGCATCCTCCGCAACAAGGACGGCGAGCGCTTCATGGAGAAGTACGCGCCGGTCATGAAGGACCTCGCGTCCCGTGACGTCGTCTCCCGCTCCATCTACACGGAGATCCGCGAGGGCCGCGGCTGCGGTCCCGAGGGCGACCACGTCTACCTGGACCTGACGCACCTCCCGCCGGAGCAGCTCGACGCCAAGCTCCCGGACATCACGGAGTTCGCCCGTACGTACCTCGGCATCGAGCCGTACACGGACCCGATCCCGATCCAGCCCACCGCGCACTACGCCATGGGCGGCATCCCGACCAACGTCGAGGGTGAGGTCCTCTCGGACAACACCACCGTCGTCCCGGGCCTGTACGCGGCCGGCGAGGTCGCCTGCGTGTCGGTGCACGGCGCCAACCGCCTCGGCACCAACTCGCTGCTGGACATCAACGTCTTCGGCAAGCGCTCCGGCATCGCCGCGGCCGAGTACTCCGCCAAGCACGACTTCGTCGAGCTGCCGGAGGACCCGGAGTCCCTCGTCGTCGCGACGATCGAGAAGCTGCGCAACTCCACGGGCAGCGAGCGGGTCGCCGACCTGCGCCGCGAGCTCCAGGAGACGATGGACGCCAACGTGATGGTGTTCCGCACGGAGCAGACCATCAAGACGGCCGTCGAGAAGATCGCCGAGCTGCGCGAGCGCTACGAGAACGTGTCCATCCAGGACAAGGGCAAGCGCTTCAACACGGACCTCCTGGAGGCCATCGAGCTGGGCAACCTGCTCGAACTGGCCGAGGTCATGGCCGTCTCGGCCCTGGCGCGCAAGGAGTCCCGCGGCGGTCACTACCGCGAGGACTACCCGAACCGCGACGACGTCAACTTCATGCGCCACACCATGGCGTACCGCGAGGTCGGCGAGGACGGCTCCGAGACCGTCCGTCTCGACTACAAGCCGGTCGTGACGACCCGCTACCAGCCGATGGAGCGTAAGTACTGATGGCTACCCCCGTACTGGACAAGGTCGAGGCGGAGTCCGCCGCCTCCCCGTACATCACGGTCACGATGCGGATCCGCCGCTTCAACCCCGAGGTGTCGGACGCGTCGGTCTGGGAGGACTTCCAGATCGAGATCGACCCGAAGGAGCGTGTGCTCGACGCCCTCCACAAGATCAAGTGGGACGTCGACGGCACGCTGACCTTCCGCCGCTCGTGCGCGCACGGCATCTGCGGCTCGGACGCGATGCGGATCAACGGCAAGAACAGGCTCGCCTGCAAGACGCTGATCAAGGACATCAACCCCGAGAAGCCGATCACGGTCGAGGCCATCAAGGGCCTGACGGTGCTCAAGGACCTCGTGGTCGACATGGAGCCGTTCTTCCAGGCGTACCGGGACGTCATGCCGTTCCTGGTCACCAAGGGCAACGAGCCGACCCGCGAGCGCCTGCAGTCCGCCGAGGACCGCGAGCGCTTCGACGACACCACCAAGTGCATCCTGTGCGCCGCGTGCACGTCGTCCTGCCCGGTCTTCTGGAACGACGGCCAGTACTTCGGTCCGGCCGCGATCGTCAACGCGCACCGCTTCATCTTCGACTCGCGTGACGAGGCGGGCGAGCAGCGCCTGGAGATCCTGAACGACAAGGACGGCGTGTGGCGCTGCCGCACGACGTTCAACTGCACCGACGCGTGCCCGCGTGGCATCGAGGTCACCAAGGCCATCCAGGAAGTGAAGCGCGCGCTGATCACGCGACGTTTCTGACCTTCGGTGTGGCGGGAAAGCCCGCTTCTGTACGCTGCGGCGTGCAGGAGCGGGCTTTTTCCTTGCCCGCGTCGTAGTGGAGAGCGGGGACTGATGAGCGAGCCGAATCCTTACGCGGACGGCGAGTACAAGTGGGGGCCGGGACAGCAGGGTGGTGCGTCCGGCACTCCGGCGTACGGGTATCCGCAGGGCGCGACGCCGGGATACGGCTATCCGCAGGCCGGTTCCACCCCCGCCGCGGGCGTGCCGTACCAGCCGACGCTTCCGGGCGGCGTGCAGCTGCCGCCGCAGCCCGCCCCGATGGGCTCGGGTGCGCCGCTGCTGAGCCTCGGCGACATCACGGTGGTCGGCGACCAGATCATGACGCCGGCCGGTCCGATGCCCCTGAAGGGCGCCGTGTGGAACGCGATGGACATGTCGCGGACCGAGGAGAAGATGCCGACGGTCGCGATCGTGCTGGCGATCGTGTTCTTCATCTTCTGCCTGCTGGGGCTGCTCTTCCTGCTGATGAAGGAGAAGCAGACCACCGGCTTCGTCCAGGTCACCGTCACCAGCGGGGGCCGGCACCACGCGACGATGATCCCGGCCACCGGCCCGGACACCATCCACTGGGTGATGGGCCAGCTCAACTACGCGCGCTCGCTGAGCATCTGATCCCCCGCCGGGCCGGGGCGTCCCGGCTCAGGCGTGCCACGCCCCGGCGGGTCCGCCCGCCTCGGCCTGGATCATGATCCGGCGCAGCATGTCGTTGAGCAGGACGCGCTCTTCGGGGGCGAGGACGCCGAGGAGGCGGTACTCCTCGTGGCCGAGGACGTCCATGGCGCCGAGCCAGGTCTGGCGGCCGGCCTCGGTGAGTTCGACGACGACCCTGCGGCGGTCGGTCGTGGACTGGGTGCGGCGGACGAACCCGCGCTTCTCCAGTGCGTCGAGGCGGCCGGAGACGGACGCGGGCGCGAGGTCGAGGTCCTGGGCGAGTTCGGAGGGCGCGGCGCTGCCGCCGCGGCCGGAGAGCTTGTGCAGGGTGTCGAACTCGTGGCGTTCCAGGTCGAAGTCGACGAGGGATTGTTCCCTGACCCGGCGGAAGTGCACCGAGAGCTTCTTCATGCGGGTGACGGCCCCCTCGACGACGGGGTCGAGGTCGGGCAGGACGGGCTGCCAGCGGGCGACGTGCTCGTCGGTCCAGTCACGCGGTTCGGGGGCGTGGGGGGCACGCGGTTCCTCGGGGAGCGCCATGGGGTGATCGTACGTCGGCGGACGGTCCGTCTCACGGGAAAGTATTTCGTTGACGAATTATTCGACACCGAAATACTCTACGGCGCATGCCCGCCTCCCCCGAGGACACCCTCGCGCCCCCGGCCGCACCCCACCCCCTGCGCACCCGCTCCTTCCGGCTGCTCTTCACCGGACGGGCCCTCTCCCTCCTCGGCGACGCCGCGATCCCCGCCGCCCTCGCCCTCGCCGTCCTGGAGGCCACCGGCTCCACCGCGGCCCTCGCCCTCGTCCTCGGCTGCGCGATGGTCCCCAAGCTGCTGCTGCTCCCCGTGGGCGGCGTCGTCGGCGACCGCTTCGACGCCCGCGCGGTCGCCCTCACCACCGACGCGGTCCGCGGCGTCACCCAGCTCGTCGTCGGCCTCCAGCTGCTCGGCGGCACCCCCAGCCTCGCCGTCCTCGCCGTCGCCGAGGCGCTCGGCGGGGCCGCCGGCGCGTTCGCCATGCCGACCGTCTCGCCCCTCGTGAAGGGCACGGTGCCGACCGCCTCGCTGCACCGCGCCAACGCGGCGGTGGGGGTCGCCCAGAGCGCCACCCGGCTCGCCGGACCCGCGCTCGCAGGCTCCCTGGTGCTGACCGTGGGGGCGGGCTGGGCCTTCGTCCTGGACGCGGCCACCTTCGCGGCCAGCGCCCTGCTCCTGGCGGCGGTCCGGGTCGAGCGGATCAGGATCCCCCGCCGCTCGCTCCGCGCCGACCTGGCCGAGGGCTGGCAGGAGGTCCGCTCCCGTGACTGGTACTGGACCAGCCTGATCGGCCACAGCGCCTGGAACGGCGCCGCCGCCGTCCTGATGACCCTCGGCCCCGCCATCGCCCTGCGGCACCTCGGCGGCGCCGGCACCTGGGTCGTCCTCCTGCAGACCGGCGCCGTCGGCTTCCTCCTCGGCGCCCTGCTCGCCGACCGCGTCAGCCCCCGGCGCCCGGTCCTCACCGCCAACCTCGGACTCGCCACGTACGCGCTGCCCCTCGTCCTGCTCGCCGTCGCCGCGCCCGCGCCGGTGACCATCGCGGCGTACGGGATCGCCCAGGCGGGCCTCGGCTTCCTCTCCCCCGTCTGGCAGACGGCCGTCCAGCGCGCCGTCCCCGACCACGCGCTCGCCCGCGTCACCTCCTACGACTGGCTGCTCTCCCTCGCCGCCATGCCCCTCGGCTACGCCCTGGCCCCCCTCGCGGCCTCCGCCTGGGGCCCCGAAGTGCCGCTCCTCGCCGCCGCCGTCATCGTCGGCGGCTGCTGCCTGGGCACGGCCCTGGTGCCCGGGGTGCGGCGCTTCCGGTAGGCCGGGCCCCGGGCCGTCAGCCCGCGGTCGCGGTGGGGCGCTCTCCGGCCTCCCGGGCCGCCGCCTCGGCCAGGAAGGCGACGAGGAGGCGGGCGGTGTCGTCCGGGCGTTCGAGGGCGGGAAGGTGGCCGGCCCAGTCGAGTTCGAGGAGGCGGGCGGCCGGGAGGAGGGCGGCGAGCCGGGCGGCGACGGCCCGGAAGTCGGGGAGGTCGTGGGCGCCGACGGCGACGAGGGCGGGGGCGGGGATGGCGGCGAGCTCGTCCCGGGTGACCTCGGGGTCGACGGGGTCGTACTCCTCCGGCGCGGCGAGCTGGACGTCGAAGGCGCGCCGCTGCCCCTCCCGGACGAGGGCGCGGGCGTCCGCGCCGGCCTCGGGGCCGAGCCAGGTGTCGACGTTCAGCTCGACGGCCCCGTCGAGGTCGCCCGCGTCGAGGAGCGCGTCCTCGCGGGCGCCCCAGGCGCGCAGTTCCGCGCTCGGCTCCATGCCGGGCATGCCCGAGCCGAGGAGGGCGAGGGCGGTGACCCGGCCGGGATGGCGGGCGGCCAGCTCCAGGGCGACGCGGCCGCCGAAGGACGAGCCGACGACGGCGGCCCGGTCGACGCCGAGGTGGTCGAGGAGGTCCCGGACGTCCTCGGCGTGGGTGTGCGGGGCGTCGACGGGGGTGTCGCCGAAGCCGCGGAGGTCGCAGCGGACGACACGGTGTCCGGCGGCGGCGAGGGCGGAGAACTGTCCGTCCCACATCCGGCGGTCGCAGACCCCGGAGTGCAGCAGGACGACGGTCGAGGTGCCGTGGCCGGCCTGGTCGTGAGAGAGCGTCATCCGGCCGACCCTAGAGGGCCGCGAGGGCGGCGGCCACCGGATTCCCGCATGACTTGAACACGTTCAAAGATGGGTCTACAGTCATGACCGTCAGCTTTTGAACGTGTTCAAGGGAGGGTGGGGCATGGACCTCACTGTCGTCGCCTACATCGCCTATCTGCTGATCAGCGTGGCCCTCACGATCTGGGTCGCCCGGACGCTCAGCCGCAACGGAAAGGTCTTCCTGGCGGACGTCCTGCACGGCAACGAGAAGCTCGCCGACGCCGTGAACCACCTCCTGGTGGTCGGCTTCTACCTCGTCAACTTCGGCTTCGTCGCCCTCTACCTGAGCCAGGACGACGCCGTCCTGGACGCCCGCGCCCTCTTCGAGGCCCTCTCGGTCAAGCTCGGCGTCGTCCTGCTCGTCCTCGGCGTCATGCACCTGGCGAACGTCTACGTGCTCAACAGGATCCGCCGGCGCGGGGTCATGGAGCGCGAGCAGGTGCCGCCGGTCGGCCCGCAGGGGTGGACCGCGACCCCCAAGGGCGGCCCCTGGGCCCCGCCGGCCCCCCAGGCCTGAGCCCACCGTGCCGACCCCGACCGCGCCGTCGACCCCGGTGGGACGCCTGACCGTGCTGTACGACGCCGACTGCCCGCTCTGCGTGCACCTGAGGCACTGGCTCCTGCGCCAGCGGCAGCTCGTCCCGCTCGACCTCGTACCCGCCGGATCGCACGAGGCCAGGCGGCGCTTCCCGGACCTCGACCACGCCGCCACCCTGCGGGAGATCACCGTGGTCGCGGACCGGGGCCAGGTCTACCGGGAGACCGCCGCCTGGATCGTCTGCCTCTGGGCCCTGGCCGACCACCGGGCCAAGGCCCACTGGCTGGCCACCCCGGCCGGGCAGCCGTTCGCCCGGGTCACCGTCCTGGCCGCCGCGCGGTGGCGGGAGGCCCTGAAGGGGCCGTCCTGCGACGACGGGCGCTGCGAGGCGCCCGTTCCGCCCGGCTAGGCTCGGCCCCGTGACGGACGTGAACGAAGAGAAGAAGGCCCCCAAGAGCGAGCAGACCCGCACGCTCATCCTCGAGACCGCGCTCCGGCTGTTCAAGGAGCGCGGTTACGACAAGACGACGATGCGGGCCATCGCCCAGGAGGCCGGGGTCTCCGTCGGCAACGCGTACTACTACTTCTCGTCCAAGGAGCACCTCGTCCAGGGCTTCTACGACCGGATCGCCGAGGAGCACCAGGCGGCCGTCGAGCCCATCCTGACCGGTGACGAGAAGGACCTCACGGCCCGGATCCGCGGGGTCTACCTCGGCTGGCTGGACATCGCCGAGCCGTACCACGAGTTCGCGTCCCAGTTCTTCAAGAACGCCGCCGACCCGGACAGCCCGCTCAGCCCCTTCTCCCCCGAGTCGGAGGGCCCGCGCGAGGCCGCCATCGAGGTGCACCGGCGCGTCATCTCCGGCGCCTCGGTGAAGGTCGACCCGGAGCTGAAGGAGGCGCTGCCGCAGCTGCTCTGGCTCCAGCAGATGGGCCTGGTGCTGTTCTGGGTGTACGACCGCTCGGACCACGCCGCCAACAGCCGGCGCCTGGTGGAGCGGCTCGCGCCGGTCACCGCCCGCGCGATCTCCCTCTCCCGCTTCCGCATCCTGCGCCCGCTGGTCAAGGAGACCCACGAGCTGCTCTCCGACTTCATGCCCACGGCAGCCGGAATGGCGGCCTCGGGCAAGCCCAAGCGGGCCACCCCGAAGCCGCCGGCCTCCTAGGGCCTGTCGTACCGGGACCGTGCGGGCCCGGCCCCGGTGGGCCGGACCCGCACGGACGTCTCTAGACCCAGGTGAGCTCCCACAGGCGCCAGATGCCGGTGCCGTCCGTGAGGTACTGGGAGCCGGCGACGCTCTCGGTGGAGAGGACGTAGTCCTTCTTCTGCCACAGCGGGATCAGCGGCACGTCGGAGGCGACCTCGGTCTGGATCTCCCGGAAGTCGGTGGTCGCGCGCGACCGGTCGCTGTACTTCTGCGTCGAGGAGATCAGCGTGTCGATCCGCTTGCTGGAGAAGCCGTTGTGCAGGGTGTTCTGCGTGCCGACGAGCGGCGCGGTGAAGCTGTCGGAGTCCGGGAAGTCGGGGAGCCAGCCGACGGTGTACGCGTCGTAGGCACCGCGCGCGTACCCCTTCTGGAAGTTCTGCCAGTCGGCCTCGACGACGTCGACCTCGAACAGCCCGGTCTCCTCCAGCTGCTTCTTGATCTCGGCGCTCTCGGCCGCGTAGGTCGTGTCCTTGCGGAACCCGAAGGTGAACTTCACCGGCTTGGTGATGCCGGCCCCCCGCAGGATGCGCTTGGCCTTCTTGGCGTCCGGCGCCGGGTCGACGTCGTAGAACGCGGTGCTGTGGCCGACGAACCCCTGCGGGATGAGGGAGTACAGCGGCTCGACCGTGCCCTTGTAGGCGCTGGTGGTGATCGCCGGGCGGTCGATGACCGCGGCGACGGCCTGCCGGACCGCCAGCTTCGCCATCGGCGAGCCGGGGCGGACGTTGAAGTTGATGTTGCGGATCTCGGCGCTCTCCGCCTCGGTGACGCGCGTCCCGTCCCCCGTCTCCAGGGTGGACAGGTAGTCCGGCGGGAGCTGCCGGTGCGTCACCTGGATGTCCTTGGCCTTCCACGCGGCCGCGAGCTCCGAAGACTGGGCGTAGTACTTGACCACGACCGGACCGCCGGCCTTGGTGACGGCGCCCTTGTAGTTCGGGTTGGGCTCCAGGCGGGCGGACTCGCCCTCCTTGTACTCCTTGAGGACGTACGGGCCAGAGCCGTCGACCGAGGTGCCGGGCCGCAGGCCGTCGGCCGGGTACTGGCTGCTGTCGACGATCGAACCGGCGCCCGTGGCCACCTTCAGCGGGAACGTGGCGTCCCGGTCGCTCAGGTGGAACGTGACGGTGCGCCCGTCGGCCGTCACGGTCTTCAGCGTCGGGAAAAGCGGCTGCGGACCGACGTCGGTCTTGATCCGCAGCATGCGCTCGAAGGAGAACTTGACGTCCTCGGCGGTCACCTTGCGCCCGTTGGAGAAGGTGAGGTCGTCGCGGAGCGTGCACTGGTAGGTCGTGAGCTTGGTGCCCACGAACTTGCAGCTCTCGGCGGCGTCGGGAACCGGGGCGCTGAACCCCGGCTTGAACGTCAGCAGCGACTGGAAGACGTTGCTGTACATGGCCCAGGAACCGGCGTCGTACGCGCCGGCCGGGTCGAGTGAAGTGACCTCGTCGGTCGTGCCGACGCTGATCGGATCCGTGCGGCTGCCGTCGGAGGGCAGCAGTTGCCAGCCCCCGACCCCGGCCGCCACCAGTACTCCACAAGTGATGAGGATCCGTAGACGGACCGTCGACCGCATTGCCGTGCTTCCTTACATGTGGTGCCACCCCAGAAGCGACGAACCCCCCGATCACGCCGCGATGGCGCCATCCCATCACACCGTTTTCACAAGCGGAAGAGGAAACTTTCACACCACAGGTATATGTCCGGGATATGGGAATTTAAGTCGATGAGCAGCACGTATCGGCCTCGGCGCAGCGAGTGACCGATGCCGATTACGCCTGTTTCGAGGCGAGTTCGACGATCGTGATGTCCGACGGCGCCCCGACCCGCACCGGCGGCCCCCAGGCACCCGCGCCCCGGGAGACGTAGAGCTGCGTGTCGCCGTACCGTTCGAGCCCGGCGACGGTCGGGTTGGCCAGTTCTGCGAGGAGGTTCCCCGGCCACAGCTGCCCGCCGTGCGTGTGTCCCGACAGCTGGAGGTCCACGCCGTGCCGCACCGCGTCGTGCACGACGACGGGCTGGTGGGCCAGCAGGACCGCCGCACGCGCCCGGTCGCGGTCACCCAGCGCCCGCGCGAAGTCGGGCCCCTGCCCCTCGCTCTCCCCGGCCACGTCGTCCACGCCCGCCAGGTCGAACCCGGCCGCGATCTCCACCCGTTCGTTGCGCAGCGGACGCAGTCCGAGCTCCCGCACGTGGTCGACCCACGCGTCGGCGCCGGAGAAGTACTCGTGGTTGCCGGTCACGAAGAAGGAGCCGTGGCGGGCGCGCAGGCGCGCCAGCGGCTCGGCGGCGGAGCCGAGGTTCTCCACCGTGCCGTCGACCAGGTCGCCGACGACCGCGACGAGGTCCGGCTGCGCCGAGTTGATCGTGTCCACGATCCGCTGCGTGTGCGCCCGGCCCAGGATCGGTCCGAGGTGGATGTCCGACACCACCGCGATCCGGTAGCCGTGCGCCGCCCTCGGCACCTTCGCCAGCGGCACCGTCACGCGCTTGATCCGCGGCCCGCGCAGCACCCCGTACGTGCCGTACCCGACGGTCCCGGCCGCCACGGCGGCCGCCGACCCCGCGACGACCCGCGACACGAACAGCCGCCGCGACACCTCCGCCGGGGAGGACCCGGCGTCCCGCCCCGCGGGCGGCTCGGAGGCTGCGGACGACGTGGACGGCACGGACGGCACGGCCGGCGCCTCCGGGGCCGGCGACGCGGCGGACGGCTTCCCGGCGGGCTCCTCCGTCCCCGCGGAAACCGTCGCGGCCGGCACCGGGGCGGGCGCGGCAGCGGCGGCCGTCTCCGCGCGGCGGGCGAGCCACCGCCGCAGGACGGGGCGCACCGCCTCGCCGACGACCAGCGCCAGCGTCAGGTAGAGCAGCACCGCGAGCCAGAGGAACCCCGGCCAGGCCACGGCCTGCTGGACCACGAACGGGGCCCCCGCGCGTGAGGACACCAGGGCCGCGACGGACAGCACCGGCAGCGCCACCACCACGACCGTGCCGGCCCGGCGCGCGGCGCTCCCGGGCGCCGTCACGTCCCGCACCATGCGCTGCCACACGTACCGGTGCACCGCACCGAGCAGCCCCAGCACCACGACCAGGACCACGACGAACCCGACCACGCCCGAACCCCCTCTTCGTCTTCCGCCCCGTGCCGCGTCAGGCCGTGTGACCGTCGTCGCCGCGTCGGGCGCGCACCCCGCGCAACCCGATCACCCCGATCACCGTCCCCAGGACAAAGGACGTGACCGCGAGCAGCAGATGAACCCAGAAGTAGGCCGTCGGGTCGCCCGCGTCGTCGAAGGCGAGGCCGCTGCCGTCCTTCCACAGGTTTTTGACGAAGGTGATCCAGATGAACCAGCTCCACACCCCGAAGGCGAGCAGGAACCAGGCGACACGGCGGCTGAGCTTCATGGCCCCAGTATCACCGCCCGCCCCACCGGGCCCGCGTCCGGGTGGACGAGCCCGGACGAACCGCCCCGCGGGGTTCGGATCCCTGGTGCGGGCCTGTACGTTCTCGACCGTGTCTGCTTCGAAGAAGACCGCTTGGGCGGTCGCCGCTGCGCTGTTCCTGCCGCTCGTGACCTCCGCGCCCGCCGCGCACGCGGAGGAGAAGGACAAGCAGCCCCTTCCTCCCGCCGTGATGTCGAAGGTCGGCGGCCCGCTGCTCGGACTGCCCGGGACGCAGGTGCGGCTGAACGCGGGCGCTCCGGTCCTGCCGAAGGAGCTGTCCGGCCGCTCCTGGATCGTCGCGGACGCGGAGACGGGCGACGTGCTGGCCGCGCACAACGCGCACTGGCCGCTGGCGCCGGCGTCCACGCTGAAGATGCTCTTCGCGGACACCCTGCTGCCGAAGTTCCCGAAGACCCGGAACCACCTCGTCACCGCCCAGGACATGCTGGGGATAGGGGACGGGTCCAGCCTGGTCGGCATCAAGGAGAAGCAGACCTACAGCGTCCACGACCTGTGGCTCGGGGTGTTCCTCCGCTCGGGGAACGACGCGGTACACGTCCTGACCAGCATGAACAATGGTCTGGCCCGGACCGTGGCGGACATGAACGAGCACGCGGCCGAGCTCCAGGCACTCGACACCGTGGTGGTCTCGCCGGACGGCTACGACGCCCCCCGCCAGGTCTCCTCCGCGTACGACCTGACGCTCATCGCGCGCAACGGCATGCAGAAGCCGGACTTCCGCGAGTACGCGGCCACGTCCCGCGCCGCCTTCCCCGGCGAGGCCAAGCCGGGCAAGAAGCGCGAGACCTTCGAGATCCAGAACACCAACCGGCTGCTCACCGGCGACCTGGGCGTCGCCCCCTACCCGGGCATCGCCGGGGTCAAGAACGGCAACACCACGCACGCGGGTGCCACCTTCACCGGCGTCGCGGAGCGGAACGGCAAGGTGCTGCTCGTCACCGTCATGAACCCCTCCTCGAAGGAGCAGCACGCCGTCTACCGCGAGACGGCCCGGCTGCTCGACTGGGGCTTCGCCGCGACCGGCAAGGTGACCCCGGTGGGCCGGCTGGTGCCGCCGCGGTCCGCGCGGACGGAGTCGGCCGCCCCGGACGGCACGGTCCCGGCACCGGCCCCCGGGAAGAACGCCCCGCACGGCACGACGTCGGCCGCCGAGAAGGCCGGCGGTGTCGGGACCGCCCTCGGCGTGGCGGGCGGGGTGCTGGTGCTCCTCGCCGCCGCGGTCTTCCTGGTCAACCGCCGCTGGCCGCTGGCCGCGTCGGCGGCTCGTCGCCGTCGGCCCCGGGACGAGGACCGCTCGGCGGAGGAGTCCCCTGCGAACCCTGAGTCCCCGGAGTCCCCTGAGTCCCCTGAGTCCCCGGCTCCAGGTTCGTCGCCGGAGACGCCTGAGGCTCAGGAGCCTGCGGAGTCCCCTGCGGCTGCTGCGATTCCTGCGGCTCCTGCGTCGCAGGAGTCTCCCCGTCCCGGCGTGACCCCGTAGCCGTCCAGGCCGCGCAGTACAGCAGCAGCTTCGCGGTGAAGTTGATCCACAGGAGCAGCGCGACCGGGACGCCGAACGCGCCGTACATGGACTTCGCCGCGACGCCCCTCATGTAGCCGCCCAGCAGCAGCTTGAGCAGCTCGAACCCGACGGCGCCCATGAGGGCCGCCACGACGAGCCGGCGGCGGGGCGGGTGGACGCCGGGCAGCAGGGTCAGGACGTAGAGCAGGATCAGGAAGTCGGCGACGACGGCGACGAGGACGGCGGCGGTCTGGAGGAGGAAGCCGCCCGCCCCGTCGCCGGAGAGGCCGATCCGGTCGGCGCTCCAGCCGACGGCGGTGGAGCCGAGCCAGGACGCGGCGAGCGAGGCGAGCGCGACGCCGCCGAGGCCGACGAGGATGAGCCCGTCCTTGCCCTTGAGGAGGACGGGGTTGCCCTCGATGTCGTCGAGGCCCCAGACCGCGCGCAGGCACTCCCTCATGGAGCCGACCCAGCTGATGCCGGTGACCAGCAGGACGGCGCCGGCGACGAGCCCGATGGTGCCGGCGTTGGCGACGAGCCCCCCGATGTCGAGCTGGTCGGAGATGCCCGGCACCTGGTCGGCGATCTTCTCCTCGATCGTGTCGAGCTGGTCGGTGCTGAGCAGCGCGGCCCCGACCGCGGCGGCGACCGTGATGAGGGGGAAGAGGGCGAGGAAGGACAGGAAGGTGATCGCGGCGGCGAGCCGGGTCCAGTGGGCCGCGTCGAGGGTCTCGTACGAACGCCAGGCGTGGGTCCGCATGAGGCGGACGGCCACGGGGCCGATGACGGGAAGCTTGGTCAGCCAGTCCATGGCGTACGTGTACCCCTTGATCCGTTGCGTGAGATGACCGGAGTACGAGAATCCCCCGCCGCGGCACGGGGGGCCGCGACCGACATCCCGTAACGAACCGCCTTGCAATACCGGCATAAGCGACAGAGGCGGCTATACGGTCACCCTCATGGCTGTCGAGACCCACGCCCTGGACGACGACCGCGCGCCGCTCGCCCCCCGTGCGTCCCGGCCTCGGGCCTGTCCCGCCGTCTCGCCCTCTGAGGAGGACCCACCATGAAGGACGCCTTCGGTGCCCCGCACTCCCTGCTCGTGCTCGGCGGCACCTCCGGGATCGGGCTCGCCACCGCGCGCCGGATGATCGCCCGCGGCACCCGTACGGTCTGGCTGGCCGGCCGCCCCTCCCCCGGCCTGACCGCCGCCGCGGACGGGCTGCGCGCGCTGGGGGCCGAGGTGCGCACCGTGCCCTTCGACGCGCTCGACACGGAGTCCCACGAGGAGCGGCTCGGCAAGATCTTCACCGAGGGCCCCGTCGACGTCGTGCTGCTCGCCTTCGGGGTCACCGGCGACCAGGCGCGCGACGAGTCCGACCCCGTCGCCGCGGCCCGGGTCGCCCAGACCAACTACACCGGCGCGGTCTCGGCGGGGCTGGTGTGCGCGGGCGCGCTCCAGGCGCAGGGGCACGGCTCGCTCGTGGTGCTGTCCTCCGTGGCGGGCGAGCGGGCCCGCCGCGCCGACTTCATCTACGGCTCGTCGAAGGCCGGTCTCGACGCCTTCGCGCAGGGCCTCGGCGACGCGCTGTACGGCACCGGCGTCCGCGTCATGGTGGTGCGCCCGGGCTCCCTGCGCGCGCGGACGACGCGAGGGCGCGCCGGGGGGCCGCTCGCGACCACGCCCGAGGCGGTCGCGACGGCGATCGAGCTGGGGCTGCGGCGGCGCTCGGAGACGGTGTGGGTGCCGGGGGCGCTGCGGATGGTGATGGCGGCCGTACGGCACGCCCCGAGGCCGCTCCACCGGCTCCTGTCGCTGTGAGTCACGCGGGGTGCGGCACGCGACCCGCGACGGGTGGCGTGCGCCGCGCGCGGTGGGGCGGGTGACGTGGGGCACGCCTGCGCCCGGCCGGTCCGGCCGGGCGCGGACGTCAGCGGGCGGGGGTGCCCGTCGGCTGGTCGACCGGGCTGCCCTGGGCCGGGACGGCGGAGATCGGGCGGCCGCTGCCGAACAGGTAGTCGTACAGCTTCCGCCACACGCCGTCCGGCCCCTGCTCGTACAGGGCGAAGGAGCGGCAGGTCCAGGCCGCCTCGTACCCGGCGAGCTCCTCGTACGCCCGGTCCATCCCCTCCTCGGAGATGCCGTGGGCGACGGTCACGTGCGGGTGGTACGGGAACTGGAGCTCGCGCACCAGCGGCCCGGCCTCGTCGCGGATGCGGTGCTGGAGGCGGTGGCAGAGCGAGACGCCCTCGTCCACCTTGACGAAGACGACCGGGGAGAGCGGACGGAAGGTCCCGGTGCCGCGGAGCCGCACGGGGAACGGCTGGTGGTCGGCGGCGACACCGGCGAGGTGCGCCTCGATCGCCGGCAGCCGCTCCTCCGCTACCTCGGTCGGCGGGACCAGGGTGACGTGCGTGGGGATGCCGTAGGCGGCCGGGTCCCCGAAGCCGGCGCGCCGCTCCTGGAGCAGGCTGCCGTAGGGCTCCGGGACCGCGATCGAAACGCCGAGCGTTACGGTCCCCACGTCGTTCTCCTCCGTCGTCGGTCGACTTGTGTGCGGGTGGTACAGCCGCCAGTGTGCGGCCTCCACCGCCTTGGTGGCCAGGGTCCTTGGACTCAGTGCTTGGCGGGCAGGAAGCCGATGCGCTCGTACGTCTGCGCCAGCGTCTCCGCCGCGACCGCACGGGCCTTCTCCGCTCCCTTGGCCAGGACCGAGTCCAGCGTCTCCGGGTCGTCCAGGTATTCCTGGGTGCGGGCCCGGAACGGCGTGACGAAGTCCACCATGACCTCGGCGAGATCCGTCTTCAGCGCGCCGTACATCTTGCCCTCGTAGCTCTTCACCAGGTCGTCGACGGAGGTGGAGGTGAGCGTGGACATGATCGTGAGCAGGTTGGAGACGCCGGCCTTGTTCTCCGGGTCGAAACGGATCACCGTGTCGGTGTCGGTGACCGCGCTCTTGACCTTCTTGGCGGTGGTCTTCGGGTCGTCCAGGAGGTTGATGAGGCCCTTCGGCGTGGACGCCGACTTGCTCATCTTGATCGTCGGGTCCTGGAGGTCGTAGATCTTCGCCGTCTCCTTGAGGATGTACGGCTTGGGGATCGTGAACGTCTCGCCGAAGCGGCCGTTGAAGCGCTCGGCCAGGTCGCGGGTCAGCTCGATGTGCTGGCGCTGGTCCTCGCCGACCGGGACCTCGTGGGCCTGGTAGAGCAGGATGTCGGCGACCTGGAGGATCGGGTACGTGAACAGGCCGACGGTGGCGCGGTCGGCACCCTGCTTGGCGGACTTGTCCTTGAACTGGGTCATGCGGGAGGCCTCGCCGAAGCCGGTGAGGCAGTTCATGACCCAGCCGAGCTGGGCGTGCTCGGGGACGTGGCTCTGGACGAAAAGGGTGCAGCGCTCCGGGTCGAGACCGGCGGCGAGCAGCTGGGCGGCGGCGAGCCGGGTGTTCGCGCGCAGCTCCGCGGGGTCCTGCGGCACCGTGATGGCGTGCAGGTCGACGACCATGTAGAAGGCGTCGTGGGTCTCCTGGAGGGCGACCCACTGGCGGACGGCGCCGAGGTAGTTGCCGAGGTGGAACGAGCCTGCGGTGGGCTGGATTCCGGAGAGCACGCGGGGACTGTCAGAGGCCATGCACATCATTCTCTCAGGTGTGGGAACCGATCCCCGTCGGCCGGTGTATCAAGAGTGTGAGGACGCGGGAGGGGGGCCTGGTCGACGACGAGGCCGTGGTGATCGCACGGGTGCGCGCCGGAGAGCCGGAGGCGTACGCGGAGTTGGTCCGCGCGCACACGGCGGTGGCGCTGAGAGCTGCGGTGGCGTGCGGCGCGGGCCCCGAGGCCGAGGACGTCGTGCAGCAGGCCTTCTTCAAGGCGTACCGGTCGCTGGGGCGGTTCCGGGACGGCTCGGCGTTCCGGCCGTGGCTGCTGCGGATCGTCGCCAATGAGACCAGGAACACAGTGCGGTCGGCGGGTCGGCGGCGCGCCGTCCGTGACCGCGAGGCGGGGCTGCTCGGGCCCGAGCCGCTGATACCGGAGTCGGCGGACCCGGCGGTGGCGGCCGAGGAGCGGGAGCGGAGCCGGCGGCTGTGGGAGGCGCTGGACGGGCTCGCCGAGGACCACCGGCAGGTGGTGGTCCACCGCTACCTCCTGGAGCTGGACGAGACCGAGACGGCGCTGGCCCTGGGCTGGCCGAGGGGGACGGTGAAGTCCCGGCTGAGCCGGGCGCTGAGGAAGCTGGGACGGGTGCTGGAGGACGGCGCGGAGGGAGGTGGGAGGCGTGGCTGAGGAGGGTCTGCCGGACGAGCTGAGGGAGCTGGGGCGGCGGCTGAGGGTGCCGGACGTGGACGGCGGGTCGATGGCCGAGCGGGTCCTCGCGCAGCTCCTCGCCGAGCGGGTCCCCACGCCGGTGCCGGCGCCCGGCCCCCTCCGGCGGCGGTGGTGGGCATCGGTGCGCGCGGGGGCGCGCGCGCGGTGGCGGGCGCTGGTGGCGGGGGTCACCGGGGTGCTGATCGTGCTGCTGCTCACCCCGCCGGTGCGGGCGGCGGTGGCGGAGTGGTTCGGCTTCGGCGGGGTCGCCGTGCGGTACGACCCGGACGGCCCCGTGCGGGCCGCCGGCGCGGTGCCCGGCTGTCCGGACCCGGTCCCGCTGGGTGAGGCGGGCCGGCTGGCGGGCTTCGAGCCGCTGGTGCCGGGCACGCTCGGCGCGCCGGACGCGGTGTCGGTGACGGGGTCGGCCGCCGGCGGCCGCGCGGTGATCACCCTGTGCCGGCGGGAGGGGGCGCGGACGGTGCGGCTCGACGAGTTCCCGGGCCGTCTGGACATCGGCTTCGCCAAGCAGGTGCGGATCCCGCCCCGCTGGGTGGACCTTCCCGACGGCGCCCGGGGGTACTGGTTCGCCGCCCCCCAGCGGCTCACCTTCCCGATGACCGACGGCGCGGGCGGGGCCTGGACCCACGAGGTCCGCACCGCGGGGCCCACGCTCCTGTGGACGGGGAGCGGGGGCGCGCCGACCTTCCGGCTCGAGGGCATACCGGACCCGGAGGAGGCCCGCCGCACCGCCGGGTCGACGGGGTGACGGGCCCCTCCGGGCCGGGGGTCAGGCCGGGAGGCCGGGGGCCGGGAAGACGGACATGAGGTCGGCGACCTCGGCGCGGACGGCGCGGAGCGCGTCCTCGTCTCCGGTGCCGGCGGCGGTGACGGCACGGTCGATCCAGTCGGCGACCTGGTCCATGTGCTCCGCGCCCAGGCCCCGGGAGGTGAGGGAGGGGGTGCCGATGCGGATGCCGGACGGGTCGAAGGGCTTCCGGGGGTCGAAGGGGACGGTGTTGTAGTTGACGACGATGCCGGCCCGGTCGAGGGCCTTCGCGGCGATCTTGCCGGGGACCTGCCGGGAGGTGAGGTCCATCAGGATCAGGTGGTTGTCGGTGCCGCCGGAGACGAGGTCGAAGCCGCGGGCGAGGAGGGCGGCGGCGAGGGCCCGGGCGTTGGCGACGACCGCGTGGGCGTAGTCGCGGAAGGAGGGCTGGGACGCCTCGCGGAGGGCGACGGCGATGGCCGCGGTGGTCTGGTTGTGGGGGCCGCCCTGGAGGCCGGGGAAGACGGCCTTGTCGAGGGCCTTGGCGTGCTCCTCGGTGGACATGAGCATGGCGCCGCGGGGGCCGCGGAGGGTCTTGTGGGTGGTGGTGGAGATGACGTCCACGTGCCCGGCCGGGGACGGATGGGCGCCGCCCGCGATGAGGCCGGCGATGTGGGCGACGTCGGCGACGAGGACGGCGCCGGCCTCGCGGGCGATCTCGCCGAAGGCGGCGAAGTCGATCGTGCGGGGCAGGGCGGTGCCGCCGCAGAAGAGGACCTTCGGGCGCTCCTTGAGGGCCAGTTCGCGGACCTCGTCGAGGTCGACGAGGCCGGTGTCGTGGCGTACGCCGTACTGGACGCCGCGGAACCACCGGCCGGTGGCCGAGACGCCCCAGCCGTGGGTGAGGTGGCCGCCCATCGGCAGGGCCATGCCCATGACGGTGTCGCCGGGCTCGGCGAAGGCGAGGTAGACGGCGAGGTTGGCCGGGGAGCCGGAGTAGGGCTGGACGTTGGCGTGCTCGACGCCGAAGAGGGCCTTGGCGCGCTCGATCGCGAGGGTCTCGACCCGGTCGACGTTCTGCTGGCCCTCGTAGTAGCGGCGGCCGGGGTAGCCCTCGCTGTACTTGTTCTGGAGGACCGTGCCGGACGCCTCCAGCACGGCGGCGGAGACGTAGTTCTCGCTGGGGATGAGGCGCAGGGTCTCGCTCTGGAGGCGTTCCTCGGCGCCGACGAGGGCGGCGAGTTCGGGGTCGGCGGCGGCGAGGGCGGGGTGGTGCTGCGGAGCGGTCATGTGGGTGTCCTCCGGGCGTCGGGGGTCCCGGGGCACTGCGTGGAAGGCGCGGCGCCACGCGGGACTTCGGTCCCGTGACGCCCAGGCGAGCGGCGTCTCGTGTGGTCTGCCGCGCACGGCTCCCCCGGGGTCGCTTCCCCGTACGCCAGTCGCCGTGCGTGTTTCCAGACTAGCGGGCGCGCCGTCGCCGAGGTTTCCCCGTCCGGCATCCGAGCGACGATATGAAAGGGGCCACAGCCCCCTGGGTCACCCCCGATCCGCAGGACGAACGGAGATCCCGTGTCGAGGACAGAAGACGCGATCGCTTCCGCGGACGCGCACAGCGCGCACAACTACCACCCCCTTCCGGTCGTCGTCGCCTCGGCGGACGGCGCCTGGATGACCGACGTCGAGGGCCGTCGCTACCTCGACATGCTCGCCGGGTACTCGGCGCTCAACTTCGGGCACGGCAACCGGCGTCTGATCGACGCCGCGAAGGCCCAGCTGGAGCGGGTGACGCTGACGTCCCGGGCGTTCCACCACGACCGCTTCGCCGAGTTCTGCACGCGGCTCGCGGAGCTGTGCGGCAAGGAGGCGGTGCTGCCGATGAACACCGGGGCCGAGGCGGTCGAGACGGCCGTGAAGACGGCCCGGAAGTGGGGGTACGAGGTGAAGGGCGTGCCGGACGGGCACGCGAAGATCGTGGTCGCGGCGAACAACTTCCACGGCCGGACGACGACGATCGTCAGCTTCTCGACCGACCACGAGGCGAGGGACCACTTCGGTCCGTACACGCCGGGGTTCGAGATCGTGCCGTACGGGGACCTGACGGCCCTGGAGGCGGCGGTCACGGAGAACACCGTGGCGGTGCTGCTGGAGCCGATCCAGGGCGAGGCGGGGGTCCTGGTGCCGCCGGCCGGCTATCTGGCGGGGGTGCGGGAGCTGACGCGCCGGCGCAACGCGCTGTTCATGGCGGACGAGATCCAGTCGGGCCTGGGCCGGACGGGGCGGACGTTCGCGTGCGAGCACGAGGGCGTGGTCCCCGACGTGTACATCCTGGGGAAGGCGCTGGGCGGGGGCGTGGTGCCGGTGTCGGCGGTGGTCGCCGACCGGGACGTGCTGGGGGTGTTCCGGCCGGGCGAGCACGGTTCGACCTTCGGCGGGAACCCGCTGGCCTGCGCGGTGGCCCTGGAGGTGATCGCGATGCTGCGGACGGGCGAGTACCAGGAGCGGGCGACGGAGCTGGGCGAGCACCTCCACGCGGAGCTGGGGCTGCTCGTCGGCGGCGGCGCGGTCGAGGCGGTGCGCGGGCGCGGGCTGTGGGCCGGGGTGGACATCGCGCCCTCCCGGGGCACCGGCCGTGCGATCTCGGAGCGGCTGATGGAGCGGGGGGTGCTGGTGAAGGACACCCACGGTTCCACGATCCGGATCGCGCCTCCGCTGGTCATCTCGAAGGAGGACCTGGACTGGGGTCTGGAGCAGCTGAGGGCCGTCCTGTCGGAGTGACGGCGCCCGGCCGGGGGCGCGGACGGGGCGCCGGAGAGGGTGCGGGACGGGGCAACTCGGTGCATTGACACGACAGTTGGTCTAGGCCAATGATGCGGCCATGCCGAGACTCCGTCTGCGCCACGCGATGCGTGCCGCGCTCGCCGCCCTCGTCCCGCCCTCGTCCCGCTCGCGCTCCTCGGCGCGGTCACGGGACCCGCGCACGCCGCCCCCCGGGCGGCCTGGCCCGAGCCCGTCCCGGTGGTCTCCCGCGTCGAGACCACCGACCCGGTCGTCTTCATCACCGTCGACGACGGCTGGAACCACGACCCGGCGGCCGCGCGGCTGCTGCTGGACCGCCGGGTCCCCGCCTCGCTGTTCCTGCTCCCCGGCGCCTACTCCTACGACTCCGGCTACTTCCACCCTGCTCGACCAGGGCCGCTCCCGCGTCGAGAACCACACCGTCGACCACCCGGACCTCACCACCCTCGACGCCGCCGGCCAGAAGGCCCAGGTGTGCGGGGCCCGCGACCGCCACCTCGCGCAGTTCGGCGACGGGTCGCGGCTGCTGCGCCCGCCCTACGGCACCTTCGACGCCACCACCCGGACCACCGCCCGGGCCTGCGGGGCGAAGGCGGTCGTGACCTGGACGCACGACCTCACCACCTGGGGGCAGTGGACCCCGCCGGCCCCGCGGCTCAAGGCCGGCGACATCATCCTGCTGCACTTCAACGAGACGGTGACGCAGGACCTGGCGCGCGCCCTCGACCTGGCCGAGGCCGCCGGACTGACACCGGCGCCGCTGCGGGAGTACGTCGCGGAGTAGCCGCCGGGGAGCGGAAGGGCCCGGGGCGTACGGGCCACGGCGAACGGGCCCTTGCGCGCGGGACCCGGGCGCGCGGGCTGCTCAGAGGATCACGTGCGGGAGGAAGCGGGCGTACTCGTCGGTGACGGGTCCCGCCGACTCCCGGATCCCGAGGCCCGCCGCCTCGTCCTCGACGACCCACGCGCCGAGCACCACCCGGTTGCCGTCGAAGTCCGGCAGCGGGGCCAGCTCCTGGTAGCAGCACGCCTCCCCGTCCCGGACGAAGGGCTCCGTGCCGGCCTCGTGCAGCGTGACGCCCGCGCCCTCGCGGCCGAGCAGGGGCTTGGCGACCCAGCCGCCGGTCGTGGCCAGTTCGCGCGGTCCGTCGAGGTAGGCGGGGAGCAGGTTCGGGTGGCCCGGGTACAGCTCCCACAGGACGGCGAGCAGCGCCTTGTTGGAGAGCAGCATCTTCCAGGCCGGTTCGATCCAGCACGTGGTGCCGGTGCCGCCGCCGTTGTCGAGGGTGTCCAGGACGTGCCGGCCGAACCGGTCGGTGGTCAGCCACTCCCACGGGTAGAGCTTGAAGCAGCTGCGGATGAAGCGGAGCCGGTCGTCCACGAACCGGCGCGAGAGCCGGTCCCAGCCGATCCGCTCGACGGACAGCGCCTCCGTGGCGAGCCCCGCCTGCTGGGCCGTCTCCCGCAGGTACGCGACCGTCATCAGGTCCTCGCCGAGCTCGTCGCCGTCCGAGTGCGCGAAGTGGAGCGGGCCGGGCGGGAGCAGGGGCGCCTGCCGCCTCCAGGCGTCGACGAGCCGTTCGTGCAGGGAGTTCCACTGGTCGGCGCCGGGGAACCGTTCCTCCATCCAGAACCACTGCGGGCTGGCGGCCTCCACGAGCGAGGTCGGCGTGTCGGCGTTGTACTCCAGCATCTTCGCCGGGCCCGTGCCGTCGTAGCGGAGGTCGAACCGGCCGTAGAGGGAAGGGAGTTCGGCGCGGCGCCGCCACGACTCGGCGACCAGGTCGCGCAGCCGGGGGTCGGTGATCCCGAGCTCGGCGAACCGGTCCCGCTCGACGATGTGCGCGGCCGCCGCGAGGCTCATCGCGTGCAGTTCCTCGACGACCTCCTCCAGCGCCTCGACCTCGGGCAGGGTGAAGGAGTAGTACGCGCTCTCGTCCCAGTACGGGCGCAGCGAACCGTCCGGGTGGCGGGTCAGCGGATAGACGAGCCCCTGCTCCTCCACCGTCTGCTGCCAGCCCGGGCGGGGCTCGATGGTGTGCCGTTCCACGGTGCCGCGCCGCCTCAGCCGCCGCCGGTGCCGGAGCAGCCGAAGCCGCCGGTGTCGACGGCCTTCTTGTCGAAGCTGCCGCCGCTCACCTTGCGGTCGCTGACGGAACCGCCGTAGTAGTACGCGCCGCGAGGCGTGGAGCCGTTGCTGTCGTCGTCGCTCCCGCCGCCGCTCTCGCAGCGGTAGCTGGGCAGCTCCTCGCGGGTCAGCGGGTCGACGCACCGCTTGTCCGGCTCCGCCCCGCACGCGGTGATCGTCGCCGCGAGCACACCCATCCCACCGAGCACCACCGTGCTCGACCTGAGCCTGCGCATGTCCGTCGCCCTCCCCTTCGCGGTCACGTCCGTCGCGGTCACGACCGTCGCGACCGCACAGTGTAGGCCGGTGATTTCCGGCCTCGGCATCTAGAGTCGTTTCGTGCTACTCGGGATGATTTGCGCGCTGGCCTCGTCCGTCTGCTTCGGCGCGGCCTCGGTGTTCCAGGCGATGGCGGCGCGCGCCGCCGAGCCGGGGACGGGCAGCGGGGTCGACGTCGCGCTGATGTGGCGGGCCCTGCGGCAGTGGCGGTACATCGCCGGGCTCGGGATGGACGGGCTGGGGTTCGCCCTGCAGATCGTGGCGCTGCGGACGCTGCCGATCTACGTGGTGGGCGCGGCGCTCGCCGCGAGCCTGGCCGTCACGGCGGTGATCGCCTCCCGGGTGCTGCGCGTGCGGCTGAAACGGGTGGAGTGGACGGCGGTCGGCGTGGTCTGCGCCGGTCTCGCGATGCTGGCGGTCGCCTCCGGCAAGGAGGGCCACCGGGAGGTCTCGGAGGCGCTGCCCTGGGCGCTGCTCGCGGTCTCCTTCGGAGTGCTGCTGCTCGGGATGGCGGCGGGTCGGCTGCCGCCGCGCTCCCGGGCCCTCGTCCTGGGTCTCGGCGCGGGGTTCGGGTTCGGGGTGGTCGAGGTGGCCGTCCGGCTGATCGACGGCATCGACTTCGCCGACCCCGCCTGGTACGCGCTCCTCGTCGGCGGCGGGGCCGCGTTCCTGCTGCTGACCTCGGCGCTGCAGCGCGGCTCGGTGACCACGGCGACGGCCGGCGCGGTGCTCGGCGAGACGGTCGGCCCGGCCCTCGTCGGGGTCGTCTGGCTCGGCGACCGCACCCGCGAGGGCCTCGGCTGGCTGGCGGTCACCGGCTTCGCCGTCGCCGTCGCCGGCTCCCTCACCCTGGCCCGCTTCGGCGAACCGCCCGCGCAGCCGGACGGGACGGGCCCCGGCGGGCAGGAGACGCCCCTGGGGGCGGACCCGTCCCCGGGGACGGGTCCGGAGGCGGCCCCGGGGAGGAACCCGGGGCCGCCCTGACGCGAGCGCCCGGCCGGGTCAGGGCAGCACGCGGCACAGGGCGCGGAGGGCGTTCTGCCAGCCGCTGTCCGGGGGCGTGGCGTAGCCGACGACGAGGCCGTCGAGGGTGGCGGGCACGGAGGGGCGGCGGAACTGGTCGAGGCCCTGGACGGCGAGGCCGTGCCAGGCGGCGGCCCGCAGGACCTCCTGTTCGGTGCCGGGCGGGAGGGCGAGGACCGCGTGGAGCCCGGCGGCGATGCCGCTGACCCGGGTCCCGGGCGAGTGGGCGGCGACGGCCGCCACCAGCTGGTCGCGGCGGCGGCGGTAGCGCAGCCGGCTCGCCCGGACGTGCCGGTCGTACGCCCCCGAGCCGAGGAACTCCGCGAACGCCAGCTGGTCCGGGGCGCTCGACACCCAGTCCACGGCCCCCTTCGCGGCGACGACCTCGGCCATCAGCTCCTCGGGCACCACCATCCAGGCGAGGCGCAGTCCGGGCGCGAGGGACTTGCTCGCGGTGCCCAGGTAGACGACCCGCTCGGGGTCGAGCCCCTGGAGCGCGCCCACGGGCTGCCGGTCGTAGCGGAACTCCCCGTCGTAGTCGTCCTCCAGGACGAAGCCGCCCGCGGCGCGCGCCCAGTCGACGAGGGCGGAGCGCCGGTCCGGGGGCAGCGCGCCGCCCAGCGGGAACTGGTGGGCGGCCGTCATGAGGACGGCCCCGGTGCCGCCGAACGCCTCCTCGGCGAGCTCCTCGACCCGGGTGCCGCGGGCGTCGTAGGGCAGCGGCGGGGTCCCGAGCCCGGCCCGCTCCAGGAGCCGGGCGTGGACGTCGAGCCCGTACGACTCGACCGCCACGTCCCGGACCCCGCGGCCGCGCAGCACGTCGCCCATCAGCATCAGCCCGTGGACGAAACCCGCGCAGATCATGATGCGTTCGGGCCGGGCGTGGACGCCGCGGGCGCGGGAGAGGTACTCGGCCAGGGCGGTGCGGAGTTCGATCCGGCCGCGCGGATCGCCGTAGCCGAAGGCCTCGTGCGGGGCGGCGGTGATCGCCCGCCGGTACGCCTTGAGCCATTCGGCGCGCGGGAAGGAGGCGAGGTCGGGGGAGCCGGCCTTCAGGTTGTGCGCGGGGGCGCCCGCACGCCAGGGGCCCGCCGGCGCGCCCGGCCGGGCGCCGCCCGCCGGAGGCGGGGCCGGAGGCCGCTCCGGCGCGGGGCCGGGCGCCTGGACCGGCGGCCTGCGGGGGGCGGCGCGCCGGGCGACCCGGGTGCCGGAGCCCTGCCGGGCCGTGAGCCAGCCCTCGGCGACCAGCTCCGCGTAGGCGTCGGCGACGGTGTTGCGGGCCATGCCGAGGTCGGCGGCGAGGGACCGGGAGGACGGCAGCCGGGTGCCGGCCTCCAGGCGGCCGCTGCGCACGGCCTCCCGCAGGGCCTCCATGAGGCCGGCGCGCAGCCGCGGACCACGGAGTTCCAGATGCAGGTCGGCCCCGAAAGTGGCCCACTCGTTCGCCATGGAAATGGACCATACCCGTGCGCCACAGCGGTCGTACGGTGATCGGTATGACCACCACGACACAGCCCGCCGCGGCCCCCGCCGAGCCGACCGCCCACGCCCACGAGCACGCGCCCCGCCTCTCGCTGGCGGAGCTGCTCCCCGAGTACTACCGGGCGATGGTCCGGCTGGAGACGGCGGCGGCGAAGGACGTCGACCCGACCCTCTACCACCTGATCAAGATCCGCGCCTCGCAGGTCAACCACTGCGCGTTCTGCATCGACATGCACACCAAGGACGCGCTGGCCGAGGGCGAGACCGTCGAGCGGATCGTGCAGCTCTCCGCCTGGGAGGAGTCCCGGCACTTCTACACCGAGCGGGAGCTCGCCGCCCTCGCGCTGACCGAGGCCGTCACCGTCCTCACCGACGGCTTCGTCCCCGACGAGGTGTACGCCCGGGCCGCCGCGCACTTCGACGAGCTCGAACTCGCCCGGGTCATCGCCGCGATCACCACGATCAACGCCTGGAACCGCATCGGCGTCACGACCCGGCTGACCCCGGGCCACTACACCCCGCGCTCCGCGTGAGCGCGGACTCCGGGACCGCGGTCCTGCGCGCCCTGCACCGGGGGCGGGCCGCGGCGGATCCGCTGGTGCTGCCCGGCCCGTGGGACGCGGCGAGCGCCCGCGCCTTCGAGGCGGCCGGGTTCCCCGCGCTCGCCACGCCGAGCGCCGGGATCGCCGCCGCCCTCGGACACCGGGACGGGGCGACGCCCGCGGACGAGATGTTCGCCGCCGTCGCCCGGATCACCCGCTCGGTCTCCGTCCCCGTCTCGGCCGACCTGGAGGGCGGCTACGGCCTCGCCCCGGCGGAACTGGCCGAGCGGGTACGGGAGTCCGGCGCGGTCGGCGTCAACCTGGAGGACACCGGCCCGGACCGGGCGCTGAAGGACCCGCGCGCCCACGCCGACTGGCTGGCCGCGGTGCGGGACGCGGCGGGCCCCGGGCTCGTCCTCAACGCGCGCGTGGACGTGTACCTCCGCGGCGTGCCCGAGCCCGCGGAGGCCGCGGTGGCCCGCGCCCGCCTGTACGCGGCGGCCGGGGCGGACTGCGTCTACCCGATCGGGGCCCCGCCCGCGGACCTGCCGGTCCTGCGCGCCGCCCTCGGCGACCTCCCGATCAACGTCCTGGCCGTCCCCGGCGGCCCCCCGTTCGCCGAGCTGGGCCGGCTCGGCGCGACCCGCGTCACCTTCGGCGACGGCCTCCTCCTGCACGCGCTCGACGACCTCGCGGCCCTCGCGGCGAGGCTGCGGGACGGCGGGGCGCCCGGCGCCTGACGCCGTCCCTGAGGTCCGTCAGTAGGCCCCCGGGCGGAAGAACTCCAGGGCCACGCGCAGCACTTCGCGTTGCTTGGGCCAGTCGGCCTCGGGACCGGCGGCCAGGATGGCGTAGTGGGTGCCGTCCTCGGCCGTGAAGGCGCGGTCGACGACCTTGCGCCGGCCGCCCTCGCGGTCGTAGGCGTACACCAGCTCGGCGGCGTCGGCCGGTGCGCCGGGTTCGCCGGTGACCCGTTCGAGGCTGATCTCCTGGTAGCCGGGCTTGTTGGTCCGGCCGTCCTCGGACACCCCGCGCAGCGCCTCGTACGGGGTCAGGCCGTCCTCGGTGACCACGAAGACCTGGACGAGGCTCCGGCCGTCCGGCGCGTTGAAGAAGACGCCCTGGTCGGACTCGGTGCGGTTCCAGCCGTCGGGCACCCCGATGGTGAAGCCCTTGACGTCCCGCTGCGCGCTGTAGCCGGGCGGCGGGACGTCGGCGGCGGGCGTGGTCGTGCCGGACGCCGACGGGATGGCGGTCGCGGGGTCGTCGGTGGGCGCGGGAGCGGTTTGGTCGCCGGACTCCGGCGGCGCCGACACCGAGGCCGCCGGGCCGTCGGCGGCCGGGTCCTTGCCGTCGCCGCGGCCCCAGACCAGCCAGCCCGCGGAACCCGCGGCGAGCACCGCCACGGCCACGCCCGCCACGAGCGCCGCCCGCGGCCGTGGCCGGGGCGCCGCCGGGGCGGCCCCGGGCATGGCGTACTGCGGGCCGCCCGTCTCGGGGACGTACGCGGGCCCGGGACCGTAGGACGGGTCGTGCGCCGGACCGTACGACGGTTCGTGCGCCGGCGCGTACTCCGGCGGAGGGGGGACGACCGGCGTCCCCGGCTCCGGGGTCCCCGGAGCCGGGGAGCCCGGAGCCGGAAAGGCCGGGGCGGGAGCCGCCGGTGCCGGAACGGCCGGGGTGGTGGCGGCCGGTGCGGTGGTGGTCTCCCAGCTCTGCGTCTCGTCGTTCCAGCGGGCGCCGCTCATCTCACCCACCGAGGAGGGTGCCGACGGCCTGGCCGACGGCGACGCCCGAGGCGAGGATCCCGGTCACCGCCCCGGCGTCCGCGAGGGCCTGGCGCAGGCGGCGCAGGCGGCCGGTGCCGGCGCCGCCGGTGCCCTCGATCTCGTCCTCGGCGTCGGACAGTTCGTCGTCGAGGGCGGCCGTCTGCTCGGAGGGGACGACGCCGGCCAGGTCGCCGCGGAGCCGGCGGATGGCGAGGAGGAGCTCCTCCTGCCGCGGGTCGCGGGCCGGCTGGGCGCCGTGCACGGTGCTGGTGACGGTGTTGTGGTCGCCGATCGTGACGTTGCCGCCGGTGTTGGTGACGTGAATGCCGCGCGGGTCACGGGTGCCGTCGGTGTCAGCCACGGTCGCCTCCGGGGGTCGAGGTGAAGTTCCTGGTGGTCACGGTGTTGTGGTGGCCGAGGGTGACGTTGCCCTTGGTGTTCTCGATGAAGGTGCCGCCCTCGGCGACGTGCACGATCTTCTGCTCGAACTCGGCCGTCTCGTAGCCGGCTTCGCGGAGCGCGGCCGTGACGCCGTTCGCGACCCGGTCCTGCACGCTCTTCAGGTAGCGGCTGACGTCCATCTCCTGGAACAGCGAGGCCTCGTCGTCGGAGCCGAGCTCGCGGACGGAGGCCGCGGGCCCCTCGGGCAGGGCGTGGGCGTGACCCGCCGTCAGCACCCGCCAGAGGTGACCGAGGGCGCGCCAGACCGTGACCAGCGCCTGCCCCGCCGAGCGGGGGGTCTGGCCGAGGGCCCAGACGGCCTTGCCGAAGTGGTGGTTGTGGCGGTAGCGGTGGGCGATCCGGTCGGCGTACCGGAAGAGCGGCTTCACCGGCCGCAGGACGTGCGGGGCGACCTCCAGCATCAGCATCCCGCCCTGGGTGTGGACGCGGACGAAGACGGTCGTGACGATCTCCTCGCCCCAGCCGCCGACCCTGATCCGCAGGAAGTGGCGGCGGGTCTCGCCGCCCTCCTCGATCGCGCCGGAGCGGTGCGCCTCGAACCCCTCCGCCGAGTACGGCGCGGCGGTGCGGGCGGGCAGCCCGTCGACGGGCAGGAAGACGACCTCGTCGATCTCCAGTTCGCGCAGCCGGTCCCGTACGGCGGCCTGGAGCCGCGGCGAGCCGTGCGGGGAGGGCACGCGCAGGGCCTCCACCAGCGGGACGACGTGACGCATGACGGCGCTGTTGTCGAGCGGTTCGGGCGCCTTGCCGTCGAGGTTCTTGCGGGGGCGCAGCTCGATGGAGAGCGACCAGGGCTCGTACGGCTCGCCGGCGCCGCAGAACGGGTCGTCGGCGCCGTACAGGACGAGCCGTGCGTGCTGCTCGGTGCGGATGCGGTCGCGCAGCCGCCGCGACCGGGCGCCCTCGGCCTGCTCGGCCGGGTCGGCGTGCCGGTCGGGGAACCGCTCCCGGGACAGCTCCTCGGTGAGCGCGCGGGCGAACTGGCCGCGCTGGGTGGCCACCGCCCAGGCCACGAGCAGCGGCACGGCGATGGTGATCCACGCCTCCGGCCTGCCGATGCCCCACATCTCCTGGGCGACGAGGGAGACCGCGAGGTCGAGGACCTCTCCGCTCTCCGAGACCTCGCCGAGGAGGCCACCGTCGGACTCCTCGTCGCCGATGACGAGGAAGAGGAGGAGCAGCGCGGACTGGAGGAAGAGCAGCCGCCCGTACCAGCGCAGGACGAAGGCGGGGACGAGCCGGTAGACCGGGACGTCCGCGGAGCGGCCGCGGATCCAGCGCGCCGCGCCGAGCACCAGGTACGGCGCGATCAGGAGGGCGACCAGGCCCTTGGTGAGCGGGATCGCGACGATCCAGAGGGCCAGGATGCCGACGGCCCAGCCGAGTTCGACGCGGCGGGCGCGCAGGGCGTGGGCGAGGACGCGGGTCGCGTCGTAGCCGAGGGAGGGCGCGGCGAAGCGCTCCTCGTGGACGTACAGCTCGTCGATGACCGCGTCACGGAAGCCGTCGTCGAGGTAGGTGCCGGCGCAGAGGAGGCGGGTCGCCTCGCTGGCCTCGGGCAGCCGCCGCGGGTCGACGGCGGACGGCGGACCGGGCGGTGCGCTCGGCGGCGGACCGGGCTGCTGGGGTAACGAAGACTGCGCCAAAACTCCCCCGAAATACGGAACTGTCCCTGTTCACGGCCCGGTTGGCCCGGACCGGTGGGACAGCATAGGGGAGGTGGGCGCTCCGTGTCGGCGCATAAGACGGCGCCCCCGGGCCGCACGGTCGGTCGTGCGGTCCGGGGGCGCCGAGCGCGTGGAGCAGGACTCAGATCAGGCCGAGCTCACGGACCGCGTCGCGCTCCTCGGCGAGCTCCGCCACGGACGCGTCGATGCGGGTGCGGGAGAAGTCGTTGATCTCCAGGCCCTGGACGATCTCGTACGTCCCGTCCGTGCAGGTGACGGGGAAGGAGGAGATGAGGCCCTCCGGGACGCCGTAGGAGCCGTCCGACGGGATGCCCATGGAGGTCCAGTCGCCCGCGGCGGTGCCGTTGACCCAGGTGTGGACGTGGTCGATGGCGGCGTTCGCGGCGGAGGCGGCGGAGGACGCGCCACGGGCCTCGATGATCGCGGCGCCGCGCTTGGCGACGGTCGGGATGAAGGAGTCGGCCAGCCACGCCTCGTCGGCGACGACCTCGGCGGCGTTCTTGCCGGCGATCTCCGCGTGGAAGATGTCCGGGTACTGGGTCGCCGAGTGGTTGCCCCAGATGGTGAGGCGCTTGATGTCCTCGACCGAGGAGCCGGTCTTCCGGGCCAGCTGCGACAGCGCGCGGTTGTGGTCCAGGCGGGTCATCGCGGTGAAGCGCTCGGCCGGCACGTCCGGGGCGGCGGCCTGGGCGATCAGGGCGTTGGTGTTGGCCGGGTTGCCGACGACGAGGACCTTGATGTCGTCCGCGGCGTGGTCGTTGATGGCCTTGCCCTGCGGCTTGAAGATGCCGCCGTTGGCGGCGAGCAGGTCACCGCGCTCCATGCCCTTGGTCCGCGGGCGGGCGCCGACGAGCAGCGCGACGTTCGCACCCTCGAAGCCCTGGTTCGGGTCGTCGAAGATGTCGATGCCCTTGAGGAGCGGGAAGGCGCAGTCGTCGAGCTCCATGGCGGTGCCCTCGGCGGCCTTGACGCCCTGCGGGATCTCGAGGAGGCGCAGCTTGACCGGCACGTCCGCGCCGAGCAGGTGGCCGGAGGCGATGCGGAAGAGCAGCGCGTAGCCGATCTGGCCGGCCGCGCCGGTCACGGTGACATTCACGGGAGTGCGGGTCATGGCGATCTCCGTAAGACAGCTGGCGGTGGGGGTCCCTGCCCCTGGTGCTGGACGTCCCTTCTGATCGACGATCGATCGGTCTGATCGATCGGTGTCTCGACGTGAAGAGAATTCCAGCGGTCAGGCTATCCGACCCGGGGCCTCCCCGACCCCCACCCCCTTGTGGTCCGGCTCACTGCCACCCGTCCGGGACCCCCGGGGGCCGTGCGTGCGAGTCCGTCGGGCGCGCCCGCCGGACGTCGCCGGGGCGGAGGCCGTGGGGCGGGCGTCGCGCGCGGGGCGGTAACACCCCGGCGCCTCCTAGGAGTCGGTGGTGCAGCCGGTCCGCCCGTCGGCGAGCGTGCCGCAGGCGCGCGCGTCCGCCGCGGCGGCGACGGGGAGCATCGGGGTGTACGCGTCGGTGTCGGCGCCCTCGGGGACGACGGCGCGCTCGGCGGCGCCCGCGACCTCCACGGTGACGGCGTCCCCCGGGGTCGCCTTGGAGATCCGCGCCCAGACGGCGGAGCAGGTGGGGCTGTGCCGGACCTCCACGAGCGCGGACCCGACACGGGCCCGCGCGACGGTGGTGGCGAGCTCGCCGCCGCAGCCCATCGCCTCCGGGTCGCGGCCGGCGCAGTCGGCGCCCTCGCACTTCACCCCGGCCGGGAGGGTCCTGGGCGCGGTGGCCGGGGCGGTCGTCGACGGCGGCGCCGCCGTCGGCCGGTTCCCGTCGTCCCCTCCTCCGAGGTCGACGAGGAGCAGCGCGGCGGTGACGACGAGCAGCGCGCCGACGACGCCGGCCACGTAGAGCAGGACGTTCGGCCGGCGGGCGGGGGCGGGCTGGGCGGCGGCGGGGGCGGCCGGGGCCGGTGCGGCAGCCGCGGGGGCGCGGGGCGGTGGGGGGCCGGGGACCCGGTCGAGGCGGCGGATCTCCATGGTGCGGTCGTCGCCGGGCTCGGGTCCGGCCTTCGCGGCGTCGGCCGGGGGCGCGGCCGGCGTCTCCGCAGGGGTGGAGGCCGTCGCCGTGGCCGTGGGGCCGGTCTGCCGGGTCGTACGGGACCAGGCGCGTTCGGCGCGCTCCCAGGCGGCCGCGAGGCTGCCGATGTCGCTGCCGGTCGCCTCGGCGAGGGTGACGGCGGCGTTCCTGGGCACGGGCTGACGTGCGTCCAGATACCTGTCCCACGCGGCCCGTTCGTGGCCCGTGCGTTCGGCGACGGCCGCCACGCCGAGACCGCTGCGGTCGACGAGGCGGCGCAGCCGCTCGGTGAACGCGAGGATGTCCGGATCGAGTTCGCCCGGCAGCGCCTTCCAGCGAGGCATGTGCGGTCCCCCTTGTCCCTGCCTCCCCGAAGGATGGCAGGTCCGCGGCCGACGCGCGCCCCCCGGTGCCGGGCCCGAGGTACCGGAATGGTCACTTCCGTGCCACAGCGCGCCGACGGAGCTTGTCCTCGCATTGGCACGTACATGACCCTTGATCGTGACGGCGCCCGCCCTCCCACGGGGGAGAGGGCGGGCGCCGTCGCCGCACGCGCGAGCCGGACGGGTCCGGCCGCCGGCCTACGTGACCGTCAGGTGGAGGACGTCCTCCAGGAATGGGATGCGCAGCCAGGGCTCCGGCTGCACCATGAGGGCGAGCAGCACGATCAGGCCGCCCATCACCCCGTACGTGATCATGTCCGTGAAACGGGACCGGACGGCCAGCATGCCCACCGACGGCAGCATCCGGCGCAGCACGGCCCCGACGAGGAGCGCGGTCCCGACGAGGACGGTGCCCACCCGGAACGCCTGGGGGAAGGCGTCCGTGCCCACCACGAGCAGGCCGAACCCGGCGAGCCCGAGGACGGTGAGCAGCGGCCACTGCCGGGCCGGCGCGGGAGCGTCGCCGGGCGCCGCCCGGCCGCCGCCCTCGGGCCGCGCGGTGTCGGTGGTGAGGGTGGGCGCGGGCCGCTTCCACGGGCCGGCCTTCGCCCCGTCCCCGGCCACCACCGTCTCCCCGTCGGTCTCCGCGGCGTCGGCCGCCGGGCCGCCGCCCGCCGTCGCGTCCGGCCCGCCCGTGCCCCCGGGCGACTCCGGGGTCCCGGAGGTCACGTCAGAGCGCCGCGGCCGCGCGCTCCGCGGCCTCGACGACGTTGACGAGGAGCTGCGCGCGGGTCATCGGGCCGACGCCGCCGGGGTTCGGGGAGATCCAGGCGGCCACCTCCGCGACGTCCGGGTCCACGTCGCCGAGGATCTTGCCCTCGCCGTTGCGGGAGACGCCGACGTCGAGGACGGCCGCGCCCGGCTTCACGTCCTCGGCCTTGATCAGGTGCGGCACGCCGGCCGCCGCGACGATGATGTCGGCGTTGCGCAGGTGGGCCGAGAGGTCCCGGGTGCCGGTGTGGCACTGGGTCACGGTCGCGTTCTCGGAGCGGCGCGTCAGGATGAGCGGCATCGGGCGCCCGATGGTGACGCCGCGGCCGACGACGACGACCTCGGCGCCGTTGATCTCCACGCCGTGGGCGCGGAGCAGGGTGACGATGCCGTTGGGCGTGCAGGGCAGCGGGGCGGGCTCGTTGAGCACGAGGCGGCCGAGGTTGGTCGGGTGCAGGCCGTCGGCGTCCTTGGCCGGGTCCATCAGCTCCAGGATGCGGTTCTCGTCGATGCCCTTGGGCAGCGGGAGCTGGACGATGTAGCCGGTGCAGGCGGGGTCGTCGTTGAGCTCCCGGACGACCGCCTCGATCTCCTCCTGGGTGGCGGTGGCGGGCAGCGTGCGCTGGATCGAGGCGATCCCGACCTGCGCGCAGTCACGGTGCTTCCCGGCCACGTACTTCTGGCTGGCCGGGTCGTCGCCGACCAGGACGGTACCGAGGCCGGGCGTGACGCCCTTCTCCTTGAGGGCCGCCACACGGACGGTCAGATCGGACTTGATCGCGGCTGCGGTGGCCTTGCCATCGAGAATCTGGGCGCTCATACGGACATCCTCCCGGATGACCCCCGCCTTGTTCCAATTCGCTCGCGCCGAGGGCTCCGTCCTGCGGAGCGACAGGTTGCACTTGCACAACTCCGCCACGTATCGACTGGACAAAAAGTCGACGGTACGACGACGATGATCCGCGCAGTACCGCGGAAAGTGCCGGGGGGAAATCCGCTCAAATGCCGTGAAAGTCCTCCGCGCGGGCCGCGTCGTCCCCGCACAGAGATATTCACGGAGGAACCCGCGATGAGCTTCGGCGACCCGAACAACCCCTACGGCCAGCAGCAGGGCCAGGGCCAGCAGCCCGGCTACGGCTACCCGCAGCAGACCCCCCAGGGCGTCCCGCAGCAGGGTTACGGCTACCCGGCCGCCCCGCCGGTCTCGCCGTACGGCGGCTACCCGGCCGGCCCGACCGAGATGCCCGGCGGGGTGAAGGCCGCCCGCGTGATGCTGTGGATCCTCGGCGCCTTCAACCTGATCGGCGGCATCGCCGTCATCGGTCTGTCCTTCGCCGTCGACGGCGAGCTGGAGAAGTCGGGCGCCTCGTCGGCCGACGCCGAGGCGTTCGCGGACTTCGGCCAGGGCCTCCTGATCGTCGCGGGTGTCATCTCGCTCGTCTTCGCGGCCGTCGGCATGGTGCTGGCCGCCAAGTTCCGCTCCGGCGGCAACGGCGTCCGCATCGGCTCGATCGTCTACGGCGCCGTCGGCGCCCTGTTCAGCCTCTTCTCGCTGCCCCTGGGCATCGTCAGCCTGGCGCTCGCCGTCCTGGTGATCGTCTTCACGGCGAAGTCGGACGGCTCCGCCTGGTTCAACCGGAACAAGCAGCAGTACTGAGTCCGACACGCCCGAGGGGCGGGATCCGTGCGCGGATCCCGCCCCTCGCGCGTGCCCGCGCCGTCTACTGCCGCTTGAGGACCGCGAAGCCCTCCGAGCGGTGGGTGATCACGTACCGCGCCTCCGGATGCAGTTGCGAAGCCAGCTGCGCCGGGTCGGACACCTGGGACGACCAGCCGCGCAGGTCGAAGGCGAGGTAGTCGGGGGTGGCGCCCTTGGAGGTGCCCACCCAGAAGACGCGGTGGTCCGCCGTGAGGTGGGCCAGGAGGGAGACGTCGGCCTCCACGCTGACCCCGTCCGGCACCGCGTCGACCGCGGCCCGCGCCTGGGCGGCCCGGGCGTCGGAGCGGTACGTCTCCGGCTTCGTCAGCTCCCGCAGCGGCAGGTTCGCGGCGAGGACCAGCGAGACGGCCGTGGCCACCGGGACGACGACCTTCCCGTACGAGGCGAGCCAGGCGCGCGGCGAGGTGCGCACGGAGCGGACCGCGTCGACCAGGGCGAGGAAGACCACCGGCATGAGGACCGCGCTGTAGTGCCAGTGCATGCCCCAGTGGTTGGGGTCCTGGGAGAGGAAGCGCCAGCCGAGCGTGGGCAGGACGAGCAGGATCAGCGGGGAGCGCAGGGCGAGGAAGCCGGTGACGGCGAGCAGGTAGAGGACCATCTCCCAGCGCTCGCCCGAGGCGAGCGCGTCGCCGACGACCTGGGCGAACGAGGTGTCGGTGCCCTGCCCGGTCTTCTCGATCTTGGACCAGTAGTCGTACTGGCCCAGTCGGCTCGCCGTCGGGATCAGGACGAGGACGGTGAGGGCGAAGGCCGCCACGCCGAACCCGGCCAGGGCGGCGCCCAGCCGCTTCCGCCCCTTCAGGAAGAGGACCGCGCCGACCATGGCGACGGTGAGCCCCATGTCCTCCTTGACCAGGACGAGCGGCGCGGACCAGGCCACGGCCGCGGTCCAGCGGTTCAGGAGCAGCGCCCGGCAGGTCAGGGCGAGCATCGGGACGGCGAAGGCGATCTCGTGGAAGTCGGACTTGACCGCTTCCTGGAGCCCCCAGGAGAGCCCGTACGCGACGGTGAGGCCGATCCCGGCGGCCCGGCTGCCCAGGATCTGCTGGGTGGTGCGGCCGACGACGACGGCGGAGCCGGCGAACAGCGCGGCCTGCCCGAAGAGCAGGGCGGCCGGCGAGGGCCAGATCCAGTACAGCGGCGCGAGGAGCGCGGTGACCGGGCTGAAGTGGTCACCGAGTATCGGGAAGCCCGGGCCCTTGATGTCGGCGACGGGGACGCGGAACTCGGCGTACGCCCGGACCGACTGCCCGAAGATCCCGAGGTCCCAGGAGGGGGTCCGGAAGTGGGTGTACTGCACCCAGGAGTAGAGGAAGTACAGCGCGCAGAGGACCACCGCGAGGATCACGTACGGGCGGAGGGGGGCGGGGGAGAGCCCCTCGGCCGGCTCGGCTTCGACGGGATCCGCAGCGGGCCTGTTCAGTACGTCCAACACCACGTCCCCCACTACCGGCGGCCGACAAAAGAGCAACCCATTAGACCAGAGACCACCCGATCGACGGACCCTTCGCCACGGTCCGGAAAGGCAGTCGTCGCCGACCGGGACGACGGACGGGGGGGGGGGGGGGGGGGGGGGGGGGGGGGTAGGGGGGGGGGGGGGGGGGGGGGGGGGGGGGGGGAAAAGGGGGGGAAACGAACCGGC